>NZ_JBHJUK010000012.1:80412-118523 GCF_042266225.1 Kitasatospora sp. NPDC056181 | reverse complement strand
TGGCACGCTGTTGAGTTCTCAAGGAACGGACACTTCCTTCGGACCGCCTTCCAGCGGGCCCTCCGGGCGCTTCGTTCTTTCGTGTTCCCAGCTTACCAGATGTTTTCCGCTCCGTTTTCCGGAGTTTCATTCATCCGACCCTGGCTGGTCAGGTCCGCTTTTCTGCGGCGACCTCCACATTAGCGCATTTCGAGACTTGCTCGAAATTCCCTGCTTTCACTGGTCGACGAAAATGCCAACCGACCCAACCGAATGGGCATCGAGTGAAAGTTAGGACTTGCTGAGTGTGATGGCCGCTCCGGCCGGTCCGCGGTGGCCTCTCGGCCTCTCCGTGCACCTGCCCGCTTCAAGCGACTCGTCCAACACTAGGCCAGCCGGACGGCCGCGTCAAACACCGAGGGCCGGATCTGTCCAGATCCGGCCCTCGGTGTTCAGAACCGCAGGTCAGCGGTCATACGGTTTCAGCCACGCTCAGTCAGCTACCCTCAGCCGGCCGCGACCAGCTCAGCTGCGGCGAGGTTGCGCTTGCCGCGACGCAGCACGAGCCAGCGGCCGTGCAGCAGGTCGGCCTCGGTGGGCACGGCCTCCTCGTCCGTCACCTTGACGTTGTTGAGGTAGGCGCCGCCCTCCTTGATCGTCCGGCGGGCCGCGGAGCGGCTGGGCGCCAGGCCGACGGCGACCAACAGGTCGACCACGGGCTGGAGTTCGGCGACCTCGGCCTTGGGGACCTCGGCCAGCGAGGCGGCCAGGGTCGGCGCCTCCAGGTCGGCGAGGTCGCCCTGGCCGAACAGTGCCTTCGAGGCGGCGACGGCGCGCTCGTACTGATCGGCGCCGTGGACCAGCGTGGTGAGCTCCTCGGCCAGCGCACGCTGCGCGAGGCGGGCGGCCGGGCGCTCGGCGGTCTCGCGCTCCAGCTCCTCGATCTCCTCCTTCGAGCGGAAGCTGAAGATCCGCAGGAAGTTGGGGACGTCCCGGTCGTCGGCGTTCAGCCAGAACTGGTAGAAGGCGTACGGGGTGGTCAGCTCGGGGTCGAGCCAGACCGTGCCGGACTCCGTCTTGCCGAACTTGGTGCCGTCGGCCTTGACGATCAGCGGGGTGGCCAGTGCGTGCACCGACTTGCCGTCCGCCTTGCGGATGAGGTCCGTGCCGGCGGTGAGGTTGCCCCACTGGTCGCTGCCGCCGGTCTGCAGGGCGCAGCCGTAGCGGCGGTTCAGCTCCAGGTAGTCCATGCCCTGGAGGATCTGGTAGCTGAACTCGGTGTAGCTGATACCCGCGTCGGAGTTGAGCCGCCGCGCGACGGCCTCCTTCGCGATCATGTTGTTGACGCGGAAGTACTTGCCCACGTCGCGCAGCAGGCTGATGGCCGACATCCCGGAGGTCCAGTCCAGGTTGTTGACCATGCGCGCGGCGTAGGGGCCCTCGAAGTCGAGGAAGCGCGAGATCTGGCCACGCAGGCGCTCGACCCAGCCGGCCACCGTCTCGGGGTCGTTGAGCACGCGCTCGGCGGTGGGCTTCGGGTCGCCGATCAGGCCGGTGGCGCCGCCGACCAGGCCGAGCGGGAGGTTCCCCGCCTGCTGGATGCGGCGCATGGTCAGGATCTGCACCAGGTTCCCGAGGTGCAGGCTGGGGGCCGTCGGGTCGAAGCCGCAATAGAACGTGACCGGGCCGTCCGCGAACGCCTTGCGCAGTGCGTCCTCGTCAGTGGAAAGGGCGATCAGCCCGCGCCACTGCAGCTCGTCGACGATGTCCGTCACGGTCACGCTTCTCCTTCGGTCGGGCGTCCGCCCGGTGCGGACCCGGTTCTGTCGGGCCCCGGTGCGGAACGGCTCCAGCGTTGTAGAGCCTACGCGGTCCCGGCCAGCGGGTTTTCGCCGAGGCGGGCCGCGAGGAGGGTGCCGCCGGCCGCCACGCCCCTGTCCGACACCGGAAATTCCGTTGTTCGTCGGCCCCGGGCCCCTTCAGAGTGGTTCCACCGCCGTGCGGCGGCAGTGACGTGTGTGGAGACGGTCGTGCCGCCGTGGCACGCCTCTGGAAAGGGTGGGCCGAGGTGCGCAGCACGCTGGTTCTGAACGCAAGCTACGAGCCCCTGACGACGGTGTCCCTCCAGCGTGCCGTGGTCCTGGTACTCCAGGACAAGGCCGTGGTGGAGCAGGCCCACCCGCTGCGGAGCGTCCGCGGGACGGGTATCACCGTCCCGGTGCCCCGGGTGATCAGACTGCAACGGTACGTACGGGTGCCGTTCCGACAACAGGCTCCGTGGTCGCGTCGTGGCGTGCTGGTCCGGGACCAGCACCTGTGCGCCTACTGCGGGCGCCGGGCGACCACCGTGGACCACCTGCAGCCCCGGTCGCGCGGCGGGGCGGACAGTTGGATGAACACCGTGGCCGCGTGTGCCGAGGACAACCAGCGCAAGGCGGACCGGACGCCGGAGCAGGCCGGGATGAAGCTGCTGCGGAAGCCTTTCGTACCGACGCCGCAGGCCACCCTCATGATGGCCCTGGGCCTGCGCGGCTCGGACGTCCGTGAACTGGCCGAGTGGCTGCCGACGGTGGCCCCGGCGCCCTCCGCCGCGTAGCCGGGGCGGGACCGGGCCGGGGCAAAGGACCGGGCCGGAGCAAGGGGCCGGGCCGGAGCAAGGGACCAGGCCGGGGCAGGGAGTGGAGCCGCCGACCGCCCTCGGCGCGCGCTCAGCCCTTGGCCTGGTACCCGGCCGCCGTGCCGAAGGTGGCCGCGTGCTCGGGCACCGCGACGACCTGGCCGCCGCCGATCAGCACCCGGCCGGAGACCAGGAGCGAGCCGGTGCCGGCCGGGAAGTTGCCGCCGACCGCCTCCTGGCCGTTCGCCAGGGCGAAGCGGCTGAGGTGGGCCGGCTGGTCACGGCGTTCGTCGGCGGCGAGCACCAGCGCGCCGCCGTCGACGCCGACCGCCCGGACGACGCCCTTCTCGCCGGCGGCCGTCTTCCATCGCTGCCGGCCGGTGTCCAGGTCGTAGCCGACCACGGAGACCGCACCGCCACCGCTCGCCGGTGCCAGCGTGGTGACCATCGTCCGGTCCTGGAAGAAGACATCGGGGGTGGCCGAGAACGTGCCGTGCGCGACGTCCAACCGGCCCTCCGCCGCCCGCACGGGGATCTCGGCGGCCGGGTCACCGGTCGGGCCCCAGGCGAACACCTTGTCGTCCTCGGGCTTCTCGCCGGTGGTGAGGACGACGGACGGCTCGGCGGAGAGCACCGTCACCGTCTTCGGCTGGTTGTTCAGGCCCCGCCACCAGCTCACCTTGCCGTCGGCGGTGCCGATCGAGACGGCCTGGTCGACGGGGGTGGAGTCCGCGCAGGAGCTGGCAACCATGACGGTCTTGCCCGCGACACCGCCGGAGAGCGTGCAGAACTTGCCCTGGCCGGTGTACTGCCAGACGTCCTTGCCGTCGGCGGACTCCCAGGCGACGGCGCGGTCGTCGCCGACCGCGATCACCTTGTCGTCGGTGACGCCGACGTGGGCGTTGTAGGTGCCCTTGGCGTCGGAGACGGTCTTGGTCCAGGCGTTCTTGCCGGTCTTGGTGTCGACGGCGGCCACCAGTGTGCACGGGCTCTTCGGGTCCGCCTGGGTGCGGAACAGGGCGGCGCCGAGGCCGGCCTGGTTGACGCTCGGCGAGAGGCCGCAGGGGACGGCGCCGGCTGCCGGCGGCTCGACCGACCAGGTCGGCTTGCCGTCCGTGCGGTCGTAGGCGTGGACGCCGGTCGCGTCCGCGCGCACCACGGCGTCGGCCAGCGCCCAGCTGCCGACCAGGGTGTCGTCGGCGCCCGGCTGGAGCGCGGCGGCGGGCTGGGCGGACCAGGCCTTGGCGTGGGCGACGGCGAAGCCGGGCTCACCGCCGGCGTTGTCGGCGGAGGCACTGCCGCCGCCCTCGACACCGACCATCAGTGCGGCCACCACCAGCACGCCGAGTGCGGCGACACCGGCGCCGGCGCGGATCGTCAGGGCGCGGCGGCTGGGCGCGTGCTCGGCGGAGACCACCGCGTCGGCGGCGGCCCGGGCCCTTGCCGCGAGCCCGCTCCGCGCGGACCCGTCCCCGTCGCGACCGGCGTCCCCGTCGCGACCGGCCTTGCCGTCACGACCGCCGGCCTTCGCGTCTCCGTCGCCGTTCCCGGCGGGAGCGCCGCCCCGGCGCCCGGACGGACGGCGGGCGGGCGGTTCCGTCCCTGCGACCGGTACGAGCGGTTCGGGTGCCGGGTCGCGGTCCGTCTCCCGGTCCGGCTCGGGATCGAGCTGCACGTACCCGTCGGCGGAATACGCGGCACCCACCGGGGCGTACAGCTCCTCACCGGCCGGCTGCTGCGGGACGGCGTACGGGGCGTACTGCTGCTGCTCGTGCTCGGCGTACTGGTAGTACGGCTGGTACTGCCCGTCCGGGTAGCCGCTGCCCTGCGCGTACCCGGTCTCCCCGTACCCGGCCTGGGCGTACCCGGTCTCCCCGTACCCGGCCTGGGCGTAGCCGCTCTGGCCGTGGCCGGTCTCGCCGTAGCCACTCTGGCCGTGGCCGGTCTCGCCGTAACCACCCTGGCCGTAACCGCCCAAGCCGTAGTCGCTCCGGGCATGACCGGTCCGGTCGTAGCCCTGGGCGTCGTGCCCGTCGGCGGTACCGGTGGCGGATCCGTACCCGTGGGCGACCTGCCACTGCTGCTGCTCCGGGTACCCGGCGGGCCACTCCTGCTGTGCCTGCTGCGGGTACCACGGCTGCTGCTGGGCGTCTCCGAGGGGATCCTGAGCCATCCGTTCCGTCCCTCCCGACCGCCAGCAGTGCGGCAGTCAGCATCTCACGCCGCTCCGGGAGCCTCCCGGGTGCCCCGGAACGCCCCCTTCCGGCCTCGACGCGGACGCGACGCAGACGCGACACGAACTCGGCACGAGCGCGGCACGGACACGCCCCGGGCGCGGCCCGGGGTGAACGCCGCTCAGGCGGCCTCGGCGCTCAACGCGGTGTCGATCCGGGCGGCGAGGGTGAAGTCGAGGGTGGTGAGACCGCCGGCGCTGTGGGTGGAGAGCGCGAAGCGGAGGGTGCGCCAGCGGATGTCGATGTCGGGGTGGTGGTCCAGCGCCTCGGCCTGCTCGGCGACCGCGACGACGACCCGGATCGCCGCCGGGAAGTCCCGGGCGTCGGCGGTGCGGACGATGGTGTCTCCGCCCTCGCGGGTCCACTGCGGCAGGCCGGCCAGCGCGGCCGTGATCTCGTCCTCGGTCAGGCGTGCTCTGCTGCTCATCGGACCGCTCCCGTGCGTCGGATGAAAGCCCGGCCCGGGGGGTCTGGGTGAGCCAGGCGGAGGTCAGGGTGGGGCGTCAGGCCTTCCGACGCGGACGGGGCACCAGCTCGCCGCCGCAGTTCGGGCAGGTTGCGGCCATCGCCCCGGTGCAGTCCGCGCAGAAGCTGCACTCGAAGGAGCATATGAAGGCGGGGCCGTCCACGGCGAGCGACACCTCGCAACGCTCGCAGGTGTCGCGCATCTCCAGCGCCATGGCGTCTCCCAGAGTGAGAAGAGCTGATGAATGATCAGCTGACGAGCAGCTTGGTGACGGCCGCCAGGCCGACCACCACGATGATCCCGCGCAGCGCCGGCGCCGGCAGCTTGCGGCCGACCTTGGCGCCGAGCAGGCCGCCGCAGAGCGAGCCGACGGCGATCAGGCCCGCGGCGGCCCAGTTGACGGTCGAGGTGAAGAGGAAGAAGACCGCGGCGACGCCGTTGACGATCATCGCCAGGGCGTTCTTGACGGCGTTGATCCGCTGGAGGTCCTCCTGGAGCAGCATGCCCATCAGCGCCATCAGCAGGACGCCCTGGGCCGCGCCGAAGTAGCCGCCGTAGATTCCGGTCAGGAAGACCCCGCCGAGCAGCACCAGGCCGCCGTCCGGGTCTCCCCCGGGCCTGCGGCGGGCGGCGACCGCCTTGGCCACCCGCGGCTGGATCACCACCAGGACGAGGGCCAGCAGGATCAGCACCGGCACGATCGCGTCGAACGCCGAGCTCGGCAGCTCGATCAGCAGCACCGCACCGACCAGACCGCCCAGCAGCGAGGCGGAGCCGAGGCGCAGCAGCCGTCGGCCCTGGTCGGCCAGCTCGCGGCGGTAGCCGATCACGCCGCTGAGCGAACCGGGCACCAGGCCGAAGGAGTTGGAGACGTTGGCGGTGACCGGCGGGATGCCGATGGCGAGCAGGACGGGGAAGGTGATCAGGGTCCCGGAGCCGACGATCACGTTGATCATCCCGGCTCCGGCGCCCGCCACCAGGACGGCGATCGCCTCCCAGAGCGTCATGGGTCATCTCTCCTCTCGGTCCTGTCCTGCCCGGTCCTGTCCGGTCCTCTCGGTCCCGTCCGGGGCGATCATGCCGGACGGGGGCCGGGCCTACCAGAGCCGCCCATGATTCGGGATGCACAACACACCCCCGGAAGGCCGGAAACGGCCGGAAACAGGTGGGAACGGCCGGGAACGGCCGAGGGCCCGCCTCCCGTACGGAACGGGGGCGGGCCCTCGGCGCGCGGTGGCCCGGCCACTCGGCCGGCCTGCCGGTCAGACGGTCACTCGGGGTCGATCTTGCGGTACTCGCGGGCCGGGTCGACCCGGGGGCGGGCGGCGCCCTTGGTGTCGGTGTCGAGCGGGCGCGGGCCGGCCGCCGGGTCCAGCGGGACCTGGGTGGCGGCCGGGGCCGGCACGCTGGGCGCGGCGACCGCGCCGCCGTTCGCGCCGCCGTTGCCGGCCAGGCCGGTGAACGCGCCGCCGAGGCCCTTGAGGGCGTCGCCGACCTCGCTCGGGATGATCCACAGCTTGTTGGAGTCGCCCTTGGCCAGCTCGGGCAGGGTCTGCAGGTACTGGTAGGCGAGCAGCTTCTGGTCGGCGTCGCCGTCGTGGATCGCCTCGAAGACCGTCCGGATCGCGGCCGCCTCACCGTCCGCGCGCAGCACCGCGGCCTGGGCCTCACCCTCGGCCTTGAGCACCTCGGCCTGCTTCTCACCCTCGGCCCGCAGGATCTGGGCCTGCCGGGAGCCCTCGGCGGTGAGGATCGCGGCGCGCTTGTCACGGTCGGCGCGCATCTGCTTCTCCATCGAGTCCTGGATGGAGGTCGGCGGCTCGATCGCCTTCAGCTCGACGCGGTTGACGCGGATGCCCCACTTGCCGGTGGCCTCGTCCAGGACGCCGCGCAGGCCGGCGTTGATGACCTCACGGGAGGTCAGGGTGGATTCGAGGTCCATCGAGCCGATGATGTTGCGCAGCGTGGTGACGGTGAGCTGCTCGATGGCCTGGATGTAGCTGGCGACCTCGTAGGTGGCCGCCCGGGGGTCGGTCACCTGGTAGTAGATCACCGTGTCGATGTTGACGACCAGGTTGTCCTGGGTGATCACCGGCTGCGGCGGGAAGGGCACGACCTGCTCGCGCAGGTCGATCCGGTTGCGGACCCGGTCGATGAACGGGACGACGATGTTCAGGCCGGCGTTGAGCGTCCGGGTGTAGCGGCCGAAGCGCTCCACGATCGCGGCGCTGGCCTGCGGGATGACCTGGATCGTCTTGATCAGCGCGATGAATGCCACCACGACCAGGACGACCAGGACGATAAGGACGGGTTCCACGGACTCTCCCCTAGACGACCAGGGCGGTCGCGCCCTGGATTTCGACGACGTCGACCTGCTGCCCCGGCTGGTACACACTGCCGGGGTTGAGCGCGCGGGCCGACCAGATCTCGCCGTTGAGCTTGATCCGCCCGCCCTCCCCGTCGACCTGTTCCGCGACGACCGCGGTGGCGCCCTTCAGCGCCTCGATGCCCATCTTGACCTGCGGGCCCTTCGTCATCTGCCGGTAGGCGATGGGCCGGACCACGACCAGCAGCCCGGCCGAGACCGCGACGAAGGCCAGGACCTGCCACACCACCCCGGCGCCCAGCCCGGCGACACCGGCCGCGGCGAGCGCGCCCACCGCGAACATGGCGAACTCCGGCATCGCGGTGATCACCAGCGGTATGCCGAGGCCGACGGCGGCGAGAAGCCACCAGATCCAGCTGTCCACGTGTCCATCCTAGGGAGCGAAGGGCCTTCGAGGCGGACAGTTCCCGCAGGTGGAGGGACGGAAACCGGTCGCACGTGCGACCGGTCCCAGTTCAGCGGAGTTCAGTGGCGTACGGCGGCTCCGGCGTGGGCCCGGCGGGCCCGGCCGCGGGCCTCAGCCGAGCGGCAGGCCCTGCGCGGACCAGCGGTCCCCGTGCCGCTCCAGGGTCAGCGGCAGGCCGAAGCACTTGGAGAGGTTGCGCGCGGTCAGCTCGGTGTCGATCGGGCCGGCGGTGAGCACCTTGCCCTGACGGATCATCAGGACGTGGGTGAAGCCGGGGGCGATCTCCTCGACGTGGTGGGTGACCATGGCCATGGCCGGCGCGAACTCGTCCTGGGCCAGCGCGCCGAGGCGGCGGACCAGGTCCTCGCGGCCGCCGAGGTCGAGGCCGGCCGCCGGCTCGTCCAGCAGCAGCAGCTCGGGGTCGGTCATCAGGGCGCGCGCGATCAGGGTGCGCTTCTTCTCGCCCTCGGAGAGGGTGCCGAACTTGCGTGCGGTCAGGTTCGACATGCCCAGGCGGTCCAGCAGCACCAGCGCGCGGGACTCGTCGGTCTGCTCGTACTGCTCCTGCCAGCTGACCGTCATGCCGTACGCGGCCGTCATCACCGTCTGCAGCACGGTCTGCTCGGCGGGCAGCTTGTCGAACATCGCGGCGCCGGCCAGGCCGATCCGGGAGCGCAGCTCGAAGACGTCGACCTCGCCGAGCTTCTCGCCCAGGACGGACACCTTGCCGGAGGTCGGGAAGAGGTACGTGGAGGCGATCTGCAGCAGGGTCGTCTTGCCGGCGCCGTTGGGGCCGAGGATGACCCAGCGCTCGCCCTCCGAGATGGACCACGAGACCTGGTCGACCAGCTCGTGCCCCTCCCGGACCACGGATACGTCCACCAGCTCCAGCACGTCGCTCATGCCTACGCCTTCCCCAAACTCGAATCACGGCCGTCGGTGCGGGCGGGCAGCCTACTCCGGCGGCCGGGTGGCACGGAGTGGGTGCGCCGCACACGCATGGGCAAACCTACGCCACGCGGATGACCGCCGATTCCGTAGGCTGGCCGGATGCTCGCGACTCCTGCCGACAATCCGTACGAAGAGCCCCGTTCAGGGCGGCTGACCGCCTGGGGCAACGCCCTGCTGGCCGGTCTGGTGCCGCCCGACAACGCCGCCGCGGCCGTCCTCGGGGCCGACGAGAGCCACCGGGTGACCGGGCTCCCCGGGGACGCCCCGGGCGAGCAGCACGGGCTCACCTGGGCACTCGGACGGCTGCGCGTCCTCGGCGTGAAGGGCCTGCGGCTGGCCCTGCCGAGCGCCGGGCACCCGCTCGGGCTGACCGGCCCGCCGGCGTTCAACGACCGCGCGCTCGACGCGGGCGAGGCCGTGCTGGCGGTCGGCGTTCCGCTCGGGCTCGTCCCCGAGGTCGAGGTGTTCGGCCCGGCCGGGGACCGCTCGGCGACGGTGCTCTGGCGCTGCGCCGAGGTGAACGACACCCCGCCGGCCGACGTGCCCTCGCTGTACGAGGCCGAGCGCGAGATGGCGGACGGCCTGCGCGAGGCCACCCTGCTGCTCACCCGCCTCGACGTCGCCGGCGCCGGCCCGGAGGCGCTGCGCGCCCTGGAGGCCTACCGCCGCCGCGGCCACGTCGAGCTGCTCGCGCCCGGCTACCCGCCGCGGGCCGTGCGCGTCCTGGAGTCGGCGCGGCAGGTCTCCGCGCTGCTCGCGATCGCCTCCGACAGCCACGGCGCCGCGGTCAGCGCCTCCGAGATGGCCTCCCGCCAGGCCGTCCTGGACCCCCTGCGCCGCACCGCGCGCCGTGCCCAGGTGGCGGCGTACAACGCCCTGGTGGACGAGCGCGACGCCCGCTGACCCGGTACTCAGCCGGCGGACTCCCCGCGCCAGGGGTCGGCGGCGTAGCGCGCCAGCACCTCGGCGCGGTCGTAGCGGCCGTCCGGTCCGCGGGTCAGGCCGCCGCGGGCGGCGAAGAGCTGCAGGCGGCGCGCGGACCAGCCGAGCTCCTCGGCGGCCTCGGCCTCCGAGAGGCTGTCCGCCAGCCGTCCGGTCCGGGCCTGCGCCTCGGCCTCGGCGGCGGCCTCGGCCCTGACCAGCCGGGTGGCGACCACCTCCTCCAGCGCCTCGGCCGGCACCGCCGCGAGGGCCTCCTGGCTGTACGTCGGCCACCCCTTGTACTCGCCGGCGGCCCGTAGCACGCCCGCCTCCGCCAGCTGCTGGACGTCCGCGGCCGTCACCTCCAGGCCGGTGGAGTCCGCCAGCGCCCTGGCCGCCTTGACGGCCCCCACCCGGGGGCCGTCCCCCAGCGCGGCGAGGATCCGTGGCAGACCCGCCCTCAGCCCGGCCTCGACGGCCGCCGACCAGTGGCCGCCCTCGACGTCCGGCTCCGGGACCAGCCCCCGCTCCCGTGCCTCGGCGAACTGCCAGCCCACCAGGCCGAGCCGCCGCCGCAGCACCTCCGGCCCGTAGTCGTCCCGCTCGCGGGCCGTCTCCTCGGCCAGCCGCGCGGCCCGCGCGGCCTCCTCCGCCGCGAGCTCCGCGGCGATGTCGTCGCGCCGCTCCACCAACGCCTCGGCCACCGCCCGCGACCAGCGCCCGCCCTCGACGTCCGGCTCCGGAACGTGGCCCAGCCGCCGGGCCCGGCGCATCAGACGCTGCGACAGGCCCAGCTCCTCGCCCAGCATGCCCGGACCGTACTCGCTGCGCGGTGTCCTCATCCGGCACCTCCCCCGTGGTCGTCGACGGCCCCAGGCTCGCACACGTCACTGACAGTCCGTCAGTCGACCCACCCCCGGCTGCGTCAAGACGCCCCTGCGGCTACCGTCCCTCCCGGGCCTCCCCGTGCCGGACCGCCCAGAGCGCGGCCTGGGTGCGGTCGGCGAGGTCCAGCTTCATCAGGATGTTGGAGACGTGCGTCTTCACCGTCTTCTCGGACAGGTGCAGGCTGCGGGCGATCTCCCGGTTGGAGCGGCCGTCGGCGATGTGGCCGAGCACTTCGCGCTCACGCTCGGTCAGGGTGCCGCCGCGCCCCTGCGGCGGGCGCGGGCCGTCGTCGGAGAGCAACGCCTCGGCCAGCTCGGGCTGGAGCAGCACGTGCCCGGCGTGCACCGAGCGGATCGCGCCGGCCAGCGCCTCCGGGTCGACGTCCTTGTACACGTACCCGGCGGCGCCGGCCCGCAGCGCGGGGACCATGGTGCGGTGCTCGGTGAAGCTGGTGACGATCAGGATCCGGGCCCGACTGCCCTCGCCCTTGAGCGTGCGCAGCGCCTCGATGCCGTCCATCCCGGGCATCTTGAGGTCCATCAGGACGACGTCCGGGTCGAGTTCGCGGGCGCGGTCGACGCCCTCGGCGCCGTCGGCGGCCTCGCCGACCACCTCGATGTCGTCCTGCACCTCCAGGAAGGTGCGCAGGCCGCGACGGACGACCTGGTGGTCGTCGACCAGCAGGACGCGGATCGCTGGCGTGGTGTCAGGCACCGGGGACCTCCATCTCGACGACCGTCCCCGCGCCGGGGGCCGAGTCCAGGGTGAGCGAGCCGCCGACCGCGGAGGCGCGGTCGCGCATCGAGGCCAGGCCGAGGTGGCGGCCGGCCCGGCGGACGGAGTCGGGGTCGAAGCCGCGCCCGTCGTCCCGGACCCGCAGGACGGCGCCGCGGCCGGGCGTGCCGGTCAGCGTGACGGTCACCCGCCGGGCGCCGGAGTGGCGCAGCGCGTTGTGCAGGGCCTCCTGGGCGACCCGCAGCAGCGCCGCCTCCTGGGCGGGCGGCAGGGCGCGCACGCCGTCGGCGGCGAAGGCGACGTCGGCGCTGTGGGCGCGGTCGAGGACCTGTACCTGGGAGGCGAGGGTGGCGCTGAGGCCGTCCTCCTCCAGGGCGGCGGGCCGCAGTTCGACGACGACGGCGCGCAGTTCGTCGGCGGCCTCGGCGGCGAGCCGGGCGACCTCGGCGAGTTCGGCGCGGGCGCGCGCCGGGTCGCGCTCGACCAGGGTGGCGGCGGCCTTGGCGGTGAGGCGCAGCGAGAAGAGCTTCTGCGAGACGGCGTCGTGCAGGTCGTGGGCGATCCGGGCGCGCTCGCCGGCCAGGGTGAGCTCCCGGCTGCGCTCGTAGAGGCGGGCGTTGGAGAGGGCGAGGGCGGCGTGGGCGGCGAGGATCCGCAGCAGCTCCTCGTCGTGGTCGGTGAAGCCGCCGCCGCCGCGCTTGTTGGCGAGGAAGATGACGCCCATGACGAGCGGTTCGTCCTCGGTCGCGTCGGTGTCGAGGACGGGCATGCCGAGGAAGGCGCCGAGCTCCGGGTGGGCGGCCGGCCAGCCCTCGAACGCGGGCGCCCTGCGGACGTCGGCGAGCCGGGTGGGACCGGTCTCGTGGAGCATCTTGGCGAGGACGCCGTGCTGGCGGGGCAGCGGGCCGATGGCCTTCCACTGCTCGTCGGTGACGCCGTCCACGACGAACTGGGCGAAGCCCCCGTGGTCGTCGGGCACGCCGAGGGCGGCGTACTCGGCGTCGAGCAGGCCGCGGGCGGAGGCGGTGATCCGGCGCAGCACCTCGCGCACCTCCAGGTGGCGGCTCATCGCGAGCAGGGCCCGGCTGACGGCCTCGATGCCGGCGAGGCAGGGCTCGCAGGCGGGCAGCGGGCCGTCGGGCGGCGGGCCGACCGGGATCCGGTCGACGGGCAGCAGGCCGGCCCGGGGGCGGCGGTCGGTGGGCGGGGTGGGCATACCGCCAAACTACCGCCGCCGGGCGGGCCGCCGCGTCGGTCCGGGGGCGCGCGGGGAGCAGGTCCGCAGACCTAGGGCGCCGGGCCCTCCGAGGGGGCCGGGTACGCCGAGGGGCGGCCCTCCCCGTCCCCGGGAAGGGCCGCCCCTGTCGAGCGGTGGAGGGCGTCAGCCCTTCTGCATGACCTCGGGCTCGTGGCGGCGCTGGAGCCGCGTGATGACGATGCCGAGGACGACCGAGATCGCCACCAGTGCGCCGGCGTCGATCAGCAGCTGGCTGACGCTGTGCTCCCACAGCGGGTCGTACTCGGGGTTCTTGAAGTCCTTGTTCCACGGACCGAGCAGGCGCGAGAGGTCCAGCGTGGTGGCGACCATGCCGGTGCCCCAGCGGGCCGGCATCAGCCAGGCGGCCTGCTCCAGACCGGGCTTGCCGAAGATCTGGAAGAGGCAGCCGGTGAAGACGACCTGGACGATGGCGAACATGACCAGCAGCGGCATGGTCTTCTCGGCGGTCTTCACCAGCGCGGAGATCATCAGGCCGAACATCATCGCGGCGAAGCTCAGCAGGATCATGCCGATGGTCATCTCGATGAGCGGCATGTTCTTGACGATCAGGCCGTGCTCGGGGAGCTTGCGCGGCAGGAAGCCGACGGCGGAGATGATCGCGCCCTGGATCACGCTGAAGACGCCCAGCACGATGATCTTGGACATCATGTACGCCGAGCGGGACAGGCCGGTGGCCCGTTCTCGCTCGTAGATCGCCCGCTCCTTGATCAACTCGCGGACCGAGTTGGCCGCGCCGGAGAAGCAGGCGCCGATCGCCATGATCAGCATGATCGTCGCGGCCCCGCTGTTGATCCCGAGCTGGCTCTTCGGGTTCGGCGCCAGGCCCGCCGCGTTGGGGATCAGCACGCTGACCGCGCCGATGACCGCGGGCAGCAGCACCGACAGTGCGAGGAAGCCGCGGTCGGAGGCGAGCACGGACATGTAGCGCCGCATCAGCGTCCACAGCTGGGAGCCCCAGCTCTGCGGCTTCGGCGGCCGGACGGCCTCCTGGGCCACCTGCACGTGCTGCACCTCGCCCGCCTCCACGGTGGGGGCGGAGTACTGCTGGTAGTGCACCGAACCGCGGTAGCGGCCGGCCCAGTCGTGGTCCGGGTAGTTCTCGAAGGCCTGGAAGACGTCGGCCCAGGTCTCGTACCCGAAGAAGTGCAGCGCCTCGTCCGGCGGGCCGAAGTAGGCCACCGAGCCGCCCGGCGCCATCACCAGCAGCCGGTCGCAGAGCGCGAGTTCGGCCACCGAGTGGGTCACCACGAGGATGGTGCGGCCGTCGTCGGCGAGGCCGCGCAGCATCTGCATGACCTCGCGGTCCATGCCCGGGTCGAGGCCCGAGGTGGGCTCGTCCAGGAAGATCAGCGACGGCTTGGTGAGCAGCTCCAGGGCGACCGAGACACGCTTCTGCTGGCCGCCGGAGAGCGCGGTGATCTTGTTGTCGGCACGCTTGTCGAGGCGCAGTTCGTACAGCACCTCGTCGATCCGCGCCTCGCGCTCGCGGGCCTCGGTGTCGCCGGGGAAGCGCAGCCGGGCCGCGTACTTGAGGCCGGTGCGGACCGTCAGCTCCTTGTGCAGGATCTCCGACTGCGGCACCAGGCCGATGCGCGAGCGCAGTTCGGCGAACTGCTTGTAGAGGTTGCGGCCGTCGTACAGGACGTCGCCGCGGTCGGCCGGGCGGTAGCCGGTGAGGGCGCGCAGCAGGGTCGACTTGCCGGAGCCGGACGGGCCGATGACCGCGACCAGGGACTTCTCCGGGACGCCGAAGGAGACGTCGTTGAGCAGGACCTTCTTGCCGCTCTTGAAGTCGACCTCGACGGTCAGGTGGCGGGCGGAGAAGGAGACGGCGCCGTTGTCGACGAACTCCTGCAGCTGCTCGCCGACCAGGACGAAGCTGGAGTGGCCGACGGTCAGGCGGTCCTGCGGGCCCATCAGCTGACGCTGGACGCGCATGCCGTTGAGGAAGATGCCGTTGTGGCTGCCGAGGTCGACGATCTCGTACCGGCCGTCGGGCAGCTGGCGCAGCTCGGCGTGGTGACGGGAGACCTGGAGGTCGGAGACCACGATGTCGTTGTCGAGCGCGCGGCCGATCCGGACGGTGTTCATCCCGGCGCTCAGGCTGCGGATCATCGTCGGCTGCGGGCCGCCGGCGTCGTGCCGCGGGGCCTGCTGCTGGGCCTGCTGCTGGGGGAAGCCGCCCTGCGGGCCCGGCTGCGGGAAGCCCTGCTGCTGCGGGAAGGGCTGCGGCTGCGCCTGCGGCTGTCCGCCCCACTGCTGCTGGGGCTGCGGCTGCTGCTGCCCACCCCACTGCTGCTGGGGCTGCTGGGGCTGCTGCTGGACCGGGGGCTGCTGGGCCCACGGCTGCTGCTGGGCGGGCGCCTGGGGCTCCGGGGCGTGGGCACGGCTGGTGGCGGCCTCGTGCCAGGCGGGGGCCTGCGCGGCGGCCTGGGCGGGCGCCGAGAAGCCGAGCCGCGGCCCGTTCTCGGCGTTGCCGAGGTTGACCACGGCACCGGGGAAGAGCTGGGCCTGCATGGTGCGGGCGCCACCGGTGTACGTACCGTTGGTGCTCCCGTGGTCGTCGAGCTGCCAACCCGCCCCGTTGAAGGAGATGGTGGCGTGGTGCCAGGAGACCCTGGCGTCGTCGAACAGGAAGTCCGACTGCGGATTGCGCCCGATGGTGTAGGACCGCCCCGGCTCCAGAGTCCGCTGCTGCCCGTTGATCTCAATGACGAGTTGCGGCACTGCTCGCCCGCCCCGCTCTCTCGGTCCCCCGATTGTGGCCCCCGACCGGGGGTGCAATGATCCTGAATCTGACGGGCGAATCATTCCAGCCCGTCGCCCGTTGACGAAAGTCACCCCCGGTGACTGTGACCAGGCGGCAACGATTCGCGGACGGCCCCGCCACCACCCCCGGCCGTCACCTCTGCGCAACCGCCCGGTCACCGGGGTGGCGCGCGCCCGTTCCGCGCCTCCTCCACCGGCCCGTCCACGACGCGGACGGGTGCCGTGACCTCGCCGGACGCCCGGTAGCGTGGGAGGCATCATGAACGCATCGCCCTTGGCCGCCGAGCCGTTCCCCGCCCCGCAGCCCCGGACCGAGGACGAGCGCACCCTGCTCGTCAAGGTGTTCGGCAAGGACCGCCCCGGCATCACCGCCGGCCTCTTCGCCACCCTGGCCGGGTTCGGTGTCGACGTGATCGACATCGAGCAGGTCGTGACCCGTGGCCGGATAACGCTGTGCGCCCTGGTGACCCCGCCGGCCGGCGGCGCCCCCGGTGCCGAGGGCGAGCTGCGCTCCACCGTGCACCGCTGGGCCGAGGAGCAGAAGCTCCAGGCCGAGATCATCTCCGGCATCGGCGACAACCGGCCGCGCCGCGAGGGCCGCTCGCACGTCACCGTGCTCGGCCACCCGCTGACCGCCTCCGCCGTCTCCGCGCTCACCTCCCGCATCACCGCCTCGGGCGGCAACATCGACCGCGTCTTCCGGCTGGCCAAGTACCCGGTGACCGCGGTCGAGCTCGCCGTCTCGGGTGTCGCCACCGACGAGCTGCGCGCCGAGCTGGCCCAGGAGGCGGCCACCCAGCGGGTGGACATCGCCGTCGTCGCGGCCGGGCTGGAGCGCCGGGCGAAGCGGCTGATCGTGATGGACGTCGACTCGACCCTGATCCAGGACGAGGTGATCGAGCTGTTCGCCGCCCACGCGGGCTGCGAGGAGAAGGTCGCCGAGGTGACGGCCGCGGCGATGCGCGGCGAGCTGGACTTCGCCGAGTCGCTGCGGGCCCGGGTGGCGCTGCTGGCCGGCTTGGACGCCGCCGTGACCGAGAAGGTGCGCGCGGAGGTCCGGTTCACGCCGGGGGCGCGCACCCTGATCCGGACGCTCCAGCGGCTGGGTTTCCAGGTCGCGGTGGTCTCCGGCGGGTTCACCCAGGTCACCGACCACCTGGTGGAGCAGCTGGGGCTGGACTACGCGGCCGCCAACACCCTGGAGGTGGTGGACGGGAAGTTCACCGGCCGGGTCGTCGGCGAGATCGTGGACCGGGCCGGCAAGGCCCGCTGGCTCGCCCGCTTCGCCGAGCAGGCCAAGGTGCCGCTGGAGCAGACGGTGGCGATCGGTGACGGCGCCAACGACCTCGACATGCTGAACGCGGCCGGGCTGGGCGTGGCCTTCAACGCCAAGCCGGTGGTGCGCGAGGCCGCCGACACCGCGGTGAACGTGCCGTTCCTCGACACCGTCCTCTACCTGCTGGGCATCACCCGCGAAGAGGTCGAGGCGGCCGACGTGCTGCACGGCACTCCGACGGAGTAGCTCCCGCAGGGGCATGAGGGGCGCGGGGCATCGTCCCCGCGCCCCTCACGTGCATCCGGTCAGTCCTGCGGGGTGTGGTACGAGACCAGTGCGGCCACGCCCGGCTCGACGCCCTTCCACGAACCGCTGAAGCTGAGGACGGCGATCGCGGCGGTCGGGAAGCCGCCGAGCCGCAGCCGCTCCAGCGCGTCCCGGTCGCCCTCGTCCCCGGCCAGCACCTGGGTCAGCCCGAGCACGCCGGGGTTGTGGCCGACCAGCACCAGATCGGCGTACTCCTCCGGGGTCTCCTGGAGGACGGTGATGATCTCGCCGGGGCTGGCCTCGTAGACCCGGTCCTCGTACACCGTCTTCCGGGAGCGCTTCGGCAGCTCGTGCGCGGCGAGCTTCCACGTCTCCCGGGTGCGCAGGGCCGTGGAGCAGAGCACGTAGTCGGGGTTGATGCCGGAGTCGGCGAGCCAGCGACCGGCGTCCGGGGCCTGGTGGCGGCCCCGGTCGGCCAGCGGCCGCTCGTGGTCGTCGACGCCGTTGGGCCAGTCGGCCTTGGCATGGCGGAGAACGATGATCCTGCGGGGCGTGTCGG
Source organism: Kitasatospora sp. NPDC056181 (assembly GCF_042266225.1). Classification (NCBI taxonomy): domain Bacteria; kingdom Bacillati; phylum Actinomycetota; class Actinomycetes; order Kitasatosporales; family Streptomycetaceae; genus Kitasatospora; species Kitasatospora sp. NPDC056181. The sequence continues at coordinate 100,790 of NZ_JBHJUK010000012.1, read as the reverse complement.
CGCTCATACCCAGCAAGCTTGGCAGAAAAGCCGCCGGGGGGCGCGATGCTCCCGGTCGCCGCCACCCTCAGGAGTGGAGGGTGCCATCATGCGGCGTTCGCCGGGGCTTCCCGTGCCGGCCAGCGGCAGGTCGCCGGACGGTCGGGCGCAGGTCGTGGGCGGTCGGCCCGGGGCCTCCGGACGGCCGCGGGAAGATCGCCGCTGGACGGCCGACAGGGTTCCGGGGCGGACGTCAGCCGAGGTTCTTGGCGACGGTGGCGACGATGATCAGCAGGACGACGATGCCGGCGATCGCCGCGGCGATCTGGCCGAGCTTCTTGTGGCCGTCGGTGGGGTTCGGTTCGAGTACGGGCATGACCGGATTCTCCCACCCCGGCCATGCCCGCCGGGAACCGGCCCCTCGGGTCGGGTCGCCCCTCGGGACGGGCCACCGCTCGGGACCAGTCACCCCTCGGGACGGGCCACCGCTCGGGACCAGTCACCCCTCGGGACGGGCCACCGCTCGGGACCAGTCACCCCTCGGGGCGGGTCGCCCCTCGGACCCGCCCGTCGTCCGTCGCCCGCGCCCGTCAGGCCTTGACGGGGGCCGCGGGGCGCACCGCCTCGTCCTCGATGTGCCGGGCCAGCGCCGCCCGCAGGCCGAACAGCATCTGCGGCACCAGCAGCAGCGCGAGGAAGCCCAGCGGCAGGTACCAGTCCCCGGTGGCCTGGTACAGCCGGCCGATCAGGATCGGGCCGGGGATGGAGATCAGGTAGCCGACGCCCTGGGCGAAGGCGGAGAGCTGGGCCACGCCGCCGGCGGTCCGGGCGCGCAGGCCGATCATGGTGAGCACCAGCGGGAACGCGCAGTTGGAGAGACCCACCAGGGTCGCCCAGACCCACGGCGCGGCGGCCGGGGCGAGGGCCAGGCCGGCGTACCCGGCGATGCCGCAGGAGGCGAGCACCACGACGAAGAGCCGCTGGTCGCCGCGGCGGGCGGCGAGGTTGGGCAGCACGAAGGAGACCGGGACGCCGATCACCATGGTCAGCGCCAGCAGCACCCCGGAGGTGCCCTCGGAGACGCCGGCGTCCTGGAAGATCTTCGGCAGCCAGCCCATCACCACGTACGCGCCGGTGGCCTGGAGGCCGAAGAAGCAGGCCATCGCCCAGGCCGTCCGGCTGCGGGTGATCGGCAGCCGGTCGGTGGCGGCGGCGCCGCCGGCCCGCTCGCCGCGCTCGCGCTTGACCACCAGGACCGCCAGCCAGAGCAGCAGCGCGACCCCGGCGAGCCCGGCCCAGACCCCCAGGCCGACCCGCCAGTCGCCGCCGAGCGCACCGGTCAGCGGCACGGTGACGGCCGCGGCGAGCGAGGTGCCCGCCGACAGCGACATGGAGTACAGGCCGATCATCGGACCGACCTTCTCCGGGAAGTAACGCTTGATCACCACCGGGATGAGCACGTTGGAGACCGCCACGCCCGCCAGCGCCAGCGCGGTGAGCAGCAGGAAGACCGCCGTCCCGCCGGCGAACGAGCGGGCCAGCACGCCCGCGGTGATCGCGCCCATGCCGGCGGTGATCACGGCGATCGGGCCGAGCCGCCGGGCCATGCCGGGCGCGGCGAAGCCGAAGAGCGCGAAGCAGAGCGAGGGGACGGCGGTGAGCAGGCCGGCGACCGTCGGGTTCATCCCGAGGTCGGCGCGGACCTGGTCGAGCAGCGGCCCGAGGCTGGTGACGACGGGGCGGAGGTTGAACGCGGCGGCGGCGATCGCGACGGCGAAGAGCCAGCCGAGGTACCTGCTCCGGGGTGAACGCGGCTGCTCGGTCTGCGGCCGGACCCCGGAGCGCGGGGCGGTGGTGGTGTCTACTGCGGGAGGCATGCGGGCCATCATAGAATGATGGGATGAATTAGCGCACCTTGGAATTGGCATGATGTCCCGACCCCCGGAAACACCGTCCGACCCCCGCAGCACCGCCCGACCCCCGTAGCACCGCCCGCCGAACGCCAACCCACCCACCGGCCGCCGCCCCCACCGTCGCCGACCGAAGCCGCAAGGAGTCCCCGTGGCGCTGTCCTCTCCGAGGCGCACCCCGCTGTCCGACCAGGTGATCGCGCAGCTGCGCGCCCAGATCACCTCGGGCGAGTGGCCCGTCGGCTCGCGCATCCCCACCGAGGCCGCCCTGGTCGAGCAGCTCGGCGTCGCCCGCAACACCGTCCGCGAGGCCGTCCGCGCCCTCGCCCACAACGGCCTGCTGGACATCCGCCAGGGCTCGGGCACCTACGTCCTCGCCACCAGCGAGCTGGCCGGGGTGATGCACCGCCGCTTCGCCGACGCCGACCAGGCCCAGGTCGCCGAGCTCCGGATCACCCTGGAGACCTCCGCCGCCGGCCTGGCCGCCACCCGCCGCACCGACCGCGACCTCGCCCTGCTCGACGCGGCCCTCGCCCGCCGTGAGGAGGCCTGGCAGTCCGGCGACGCCGAGGACTTCGTCCAGGCCGACGCCGCCTTCCACCAGGCCGTCGTCGCCGCCGCCCACAACGACGTCCTCGCCGCCCTCTACGCCGACCTCGGCGAGGTCACCCGCGCCCACCTGCGCCACGACGTCGGCCCGGAGCTGATCGCCGAGCGCTACCTCGGCCACGACGAGATCCTCGACGCCATCCGCGCCGGCGACTCCCAGCGCGCCTCCTTCGAAGCCGGCCGGGCCATCGGCGCCTGCGCCCCCACCGACTCCTGACCCCGGGGCCCGGGCCCGCCCCCCGGGCCCTGGACCCACCGGCCGACGACCCGCACGGCGGCACCGACGCCCGTCACCCCGGCGGGCACGGCGGCCGCCCACCATCCCCGGCCGATCAGGACCTCACCACCGCAATCCCGCCCTCGACGTCCGCGCGATCCACTCGTCACTCCCCGCGGCGAGTCGGGCACAGGGCGTACCGACCGGCGGTGACGTACGAGTGAGGGCGGCGGTTCCACGTGTACGGAACGTCTTCCCGCGGCCGGGTTTTGGCGTGCTAACGTCCCGTGGAAAAATTTGCTGGCGGTCAAGGGCCGGCCAAGGACGGGCAAAGCGGGGAGATTCGATGGCTGATCCGGACGCGAAGCCGGGCGGGGTTCCGACGCAGGTGTCGACGGGTGCGCTCGACAAGGCCGCCACCTCGCTGGACGGCATCGCCAACGACAGCACCGCCGCGGGCAAGACGGCCGACGAGGGCACGGCGGCCGCGGCGACGCAGCTGAGCGGCTGGGACACCGCGGGGGCGCTGCGCGGGGCGCTGCAGGAGTGGCACGAGCAGGTCGCGCAGCTCAACGGACGCCTCAACCAGGAGGCCGGGATGATGCGGCAGACCCACACCAACTACGTCAGCGTCGAGCACGGCATCGCGTCGTCGTTCACCGGAGGGGCGTGAGCATGCTCGGGTTCGAAGACGTCATGAAGGCCGACCTGTCGGGCATGGCCAAGGCCGCCGCCGACTGGACCGAGATGGCCCGGAAGTACGAGGCCGTCCAGCACCGGCTGGAGAACGAGGTGCTCTCGGTCACCGGCAACGGCGGCCTCTGGCTGGGCTCCACCGCGTCCGCCGCCAACCAGCACGTCCTGTTCACCAAGCAGCAGACCATCGACGCGCAGACCGAGGCGAAGGCCGTCGCCTCGATCATCACCGACGCGCACGGCGACTTCGAGTCGGCGCAGAACAAGCTGAAGCAGACCGTCGAGGACGCCCGGAACGACGGCATGAAGGTGACCGGCACCGGCACCGTCGTGTTCGACGTCGCTGCGCTCGACCCCGCCACCAAGGCCGCCTACCGCCACGAGCCGGACTACCAGCGCGAGCGGAACGAGGCCGCCGGCAGGTGGGCGCAGAAGATCAAGGTGTACCTGGAGGAGGCCACCGCCGCCGACCAGCGGGCCGCCCTCAAGCTGCGCCGCGCGGCGAAGGTCGGCGACCTCGTCAACCAGTTCAACGGCCAGGCGGTGGGCGGCGGTGACGTCGCCGACGGCACGCGCGCCGCCGAACTCGCCCAGCGGCTCAAGGACGGCGGCAAGCTCAGCCCGGAGGAGCTCGCCGAGCTCAACAACCTGATGAAGGCCAACTCGGGCAGTCCCGAGTACGGCCGGACCCTCCTGACCGCGCTCGGCCCGGAGGGCACCCTGCTGCTCGCCGACGAGCTGGAGCTGCGGATCAACGACCGGGACGGCAAACTCAAGGGCGAGTACGGCGAGTTGCAGACCAACCTCGCCAACACCGTCGCCGGTGCCACCCGTGACCCGAAGAGCCCGTTCTACCAGGAGTTCCGCAAGGGCCTTCAGGAGGCCGGGGTCAAGAACATCAACAAGCGCCACTTCGGCGGCGGCGCGGAGCCGATCTACGGCTACCAGACCCTCGCCACCCTGCTCCAGCACGGGAACGCCGGGTACGGCAAGGAGTTCCTGAACGACCTCGGCACCGACATCGTCAACGCCGAGCGGGGCGACAAGAACCGCTGGTCCTCGCACCAGTTCAACGGCCCGCGCCCGGACCTCGTGCACGACCCCGTCGACGGCGTACTGAAGCTGATGGGCCAGAACCCCGAGGCCGCGACCATGTTCCTGGACCCGAAGTCGCCCGGCGCCGACGACCGGCTGAAGTACCTGCTGCGCGACCGCGAGTGGCCGACCTCGTACGTCAACACCCTGTACGGCCCGCCGATCATGGACAAGACCACCCACCAGGCCGGGCTCGCCGCCGCGTTGGAGGCGGCCGCCACCGGCGACGTCCCCGGCGAGGGCACCCACCACGGCGGTCCGCACACCCCCGCGCAGGCCCGCGTGATGCAGGGCGCGATCGACGCGCTGGACGCGGACGGCAAGGGGGCCGAGGTCCACGAGGACCTGCGCCGGCCGCTGGCCAACGCCCTCTCGGACTACGTGGACGACACGCACCGGATCCTCAGCGAGCACGTCAGCAACGCCGCCCACGACGGGGCCTGGGAGGAGAACGGCGCCGGCCACCTCGGCGGCACCAGCGACCACCTGGTCCGGGTCATCCGCGGCGTCTCCGAGGAGCCCGAGGCGTACGCCACCCTCTACAACGCCGAGCGCGCCAAGTCCGCGGAGATCATCTCCGGCCTGCCGGCCGACCCCCGGGTCAACGACGGCGACCGGACGCTGCCCGGCCAGCGGGTCGGCACCGCGCTCGGGGCGTACGACGCCGTCCGCTCGTCCGTCTTCCTGGACGAGAAGGACGACCGGATGGAGTGGGCCGAGAAGACCGGCGAGCTGGTCTCCTCGATCAGCGGCACCGCGACCGGCTTCATCCCCGAGGCCGGCGACGTCGTCGGCGGGCTGGCCGACCAGGGGATCAACTCCTGGGTGGACCACGTCAAGGAGGAGGCCCAGCACAAGGGCAACCTGGACACCTCCAACGGGCATCAGGCCAGCCTGACCCAGAGCAAGCAGATGGTCCTGGAGTGGGGCACCGACCACGGGTACGGCGAGAACGCGCAGATCGTCGACCAGATCTCGGCGTCCATGGACACCGGCCACGACACCGGGTACAACAACGCGGCGATCGCCCTCGGACGGAACGGTCAGAAGTGAGCCCCTCCCGCCGCGCCCGGCGTGTGCTGCTGATCGTCGTCCCGGTCCTCGTCCTCGCCCTGGGGGCCGGCGGCTACGCGGCCTGGCGCTACACCGACCTCTTCACCCCGGACCGGCTCTGCGGGGGCGCCGTCGCGACCGGGGACGTGCAGAAGGTGCTGGGCGGCGGGAGGGTGAAGGTCGTCGACAGCAGCTTCTCGAAGGACCGGGCCGACCCGCAGGCCGCCTGCATCATCGACGTCGGGGAGGGCGGCGGGACGGCCGCCGAGCTCACGCTGCGGACCCACCGGGTCGACGCCCTCGACCGCGACGTCACGGTCGACCCGGGGATGTCCCAGCCCGACCGGGGACCGGTCGGCGCGTTCTCCAACGGCACCGGCTGGCTGATGCTGCCGCCCGGCTGCCGGCTGCCCGTCCGCGACCGTGACCGCCTGGCCGCCCGGGACGCCGACGTGCTCACCGTGGACGTGCACCACCGCGGGGAGCTCGCCGACTGGCAGGACGTGCCCGCCAAGGAGACCCCCTCGCCCGAGACCCGGGCTGCGCTCGCCCGGCTGGCCGCCGGGTTCGGGGCGGCGGTCGCGAAGTCCTCCGGCTGCGGCACGGCCGACGTGCCGGACGTCCACCTGACGGCGGCCGGCACGTCCTGGCAGCCCGCCGTCGACGGGCAGCTCTGCGGCCTGCCGGGCACGGGCACCGGCACCGGCGCCCAGGGCCTGGTCCAACGGGTCAGCGACCCGGCGGCGCCGATCCGGACCTGCTGGGTCTACGACGGGACCCTGAACGAGCCCGCGATCCGGTTCACCAGCAGCACCGCGGCCCGGTACCCGGCGCTCGTGGCCGGGCCGGAGTCCCTCGACAAGCCCCTGCCGGCGGGCTGGCGGGGCAAGGGCTCGGACAGCGTCGTGCTCGCCCCGTGCGGGAACGGCAACGTGTTCCTCCACCTGGCCGGGCGCGATCCCTACCTCGACCCGGCGGTCCCGACCCGCGACACCCCGCTGTTCCGGTCCTGGGCCGACGCCACCGGCACCGGGCTCGGCTGCGGGCCCCTCACCCCGGGGTGACCCGCCCGGCACGCTCGGCGTGACCCGTACAGCACGCTGCCCGGCACCCCTCGCGGGGGTACCGGGCAGCGGCGTACGTGCGTGCGGACCGTCAGGCGCCGATGGCGTGCAGGCCGCCGTCCACGTGGACGATCTCACCGGTGGTCTTCGGGAACCAGTCCGACAGCAGGGCGACGACACCGCGGCCGGCCGGCTCCGGGTCGCTCAGGTCCCACTTCAGCGGGGAACGGGCGTCCCAGGTGGCGGCGAGGTCGCCGAAGCCCGGGATGGACTTGGCGGCCATCGAGCCGATCGGGCCGGCCGAGATCAGGTTGCAGCGGATGTCCCGCTCGCCCAGGTAGCGCGCCAGGTAGCGGTTGGTCGACTCCAGCGCGGCCTTGGCCGGGCCCATCCAGTCGTACTGCGGCCAGGCGAACTGCGCGTCGAAGGTCAGGCCGACCACCGCGCCGCCGTCCTGCATCAGCGGCAGCAGCGCCATGGTCAGCGACTTCAGCGAGTACGCCGAGACGTGCATGGCGGTGGCCACGGACTCCCACGGGGTGTCCAGGAAGTTGCCGCCCAGGGCGTCCTGCGGGGCGAAGCCGATCGAGTGGACGATGCCGTCCAGGCTCGGCAGGTGCTCGCGGACCTTGTCGGCGATGCCCGCCAGGTCCTCCTCGCTGGAGACGTCCAGCGACAGCACGGTGACCGGCTTCGGCAGCTTCTTGGCGATCCGCTCGGTCAGGCTCGGGCGCGGGAAGGCGGTGAGGATGATCTCGGCGCCCTGCTCCTGGGCGAGCTTCGCGGTGTGGAACGCGATGGAGGACTCCATCAGCACTCCGGTGATCAGGATCCGCTTGCCCTCAAGGATTCCACTCATGTTCAGTGACCCATGCCCAATCCGCCGTCGACGGGAATGACGGCTCCAGTGATGTACGCGGCCTCGTCCGATCCGAGGAACCGCACGGTGGAGGCGACCTCGGCGGGCGCCGCGTAGCGGCCCAGCGGCACGCCCGAGACGATCTCCGCGCGGCGCTCGTCACTGAGCACTGCGGTCATGTCGGTGTCCACGAAGCCGGGGGCGACCACGTTGACGGTGATGTTGCGCGGGCCCAGCTCGCGCGCCAGCGAGCGAGCGAAGCCCACCAGGCCGGCCTTGGAGGCGGCGTAGTTGGCCTGGCCCGGCGAGCCGGACAGGCCGACCACCGAGGAGATCAGCACGACCCGGCCCTTGCGGGCGCGCATCATCAGCTTCGAGGCGCGCTTGACCACCCGGAACGTGCCGGTGAGGTTGGTGTCGACGACGGAGGTGAAGTCCTCCTCGGACATGCGCAGCAGCAGGGTGTCGTGGGTGATGCCGGCGTTGGCGACCAGCACCTCCACGCCGCCGTGCTTGGCCTCGACCTCGGTGAACGCCGCGTCCACCTGGGCGGCGTCGGTGATGTCGCAGCGCACCGCGAGGACGTCGTACTTGGCCAGCTCCGCGGGGACCTCACCCGAGCGGCTGGTGATGGCGACCTTGTCGCCCGCCTCGGCGAAGGCCAGGGCGATCGCGAGGCCGATGCCCCGGTTTCCTCCGGTGACGAGAACCGAGCGGCTCAACGATCCACCTCTCTCCGTAAGTGTGCGCACGTCGGAATGCGTACGCAGTGTGACGCTATCGGTCGTCCCGGGGCTCGGACGCATCGGTCTCCCACAGCGCCGCCCCGGAGGAACTGTCGCAATCCGACAATCCGTGCCCATGCCGGTTCCCCGGATCCCACACCGGGCCACACCGGCACCGTACCTCCACCGCCGGTGCCGTTGTGGCCTCCCGCGGTCCCCCCGGGCCCCCGCCGCCGCCGCTCCCCCCGCCCCACCGGGCCCGGTGCCGCACGGCGCCGGCGGCCCGGCCGGCCCGCCGGGAACACGCGCCGCGGCGTACCCGTTCCCCCCGGTGGTGCGGGACCACCGGGGCCGACCGCACCGCTTCCCTGGAAGGGCCCCGGCGGCCCGGCGATTCACGGGGCCGACGAGCGAAGGCAGAGCGCGGATGATCGAGGGACTGCCCGGTACCACCAACCGACGCGGACGACTGCTGGCCCTGGCCGCCCTGGCCGCAGGCGCGGGAGCCGCCGCCTGGGCCCTGCGCGACCTGCCGGCCGCGTTCGGACGGCGGCCGGACGGCGGGCGCGAGGAGCGGGTGCGCGACTCGCCGCAGTACCGCGACGGCGTCTTCCACAACGCGCCGTCCACGGTGGCCCGCGCCAAGTCCACCCCCGACTTCGACCGCGACACCGTGCGCCGGATGCTGTTCCAGCGCGAGGGCCGGGTACCCGCGCACCCGGTGCCGACCGTCCGCCCGCCCGGCGGGTCGCGCCCGGCCGCCGAGGGCGTGGAGATCACCTGGTACGGGCACGCCTCGGCGCTGGTCGAGATCGAGGGCACCCGGGTGCTGCTCGACCCGATCTGGAGCGAGCGCTGCTCCCCGTCGGCGCACGTCGGCCCCAAGCGGCTGCACCCGGTGCCGGTGGAGCTGGAGGAGCTGCCGCAGGTCGACGCGGTGCTGATCTCGCACGACCACTACGACCACCTGGACATGGCGACGGTCAAGCGGCTGGTCCGCAGCCAGTCGGCGCCGTTCGCGGTGCCGCTCGGCATCGGCGGGCACCTGCGCCGCTGGGGCGTCCCGGAGCACCGGATCATCGAGCTGGACTGGGACGAGACCTGCAACCTCGGCGAGCTGGCGGTCACCCTGACCTCGGCCCACCACTTCTCCGGCCGCGGCCTGACCCGCAACACCACGCTCTGGGGTTCCTGGGTGATCGCCGGACCCACCCGCAAGGTCTTCTACACCGGGGACTCCGGCTACTTCGAGGGCTACGCGAAGATCGGCGCGCAGCACGGCCCGTTCGACGCCGCGCTGGTCCAGATCGGCGCCTACGACGCGGCCTGGGCGGACATCCACATGACCCCGGAGGACGCCGTCCTCGCCCACCGCGAGCTGAACGCCGGCCTGCTGGTCCCCGTCCACTGGTGCACCTTCAACCTGGGCCTGCACCCGTGGTCCGAGCCGATCGAGCGCCTGCTGGCGGAGGCCAAGCAGCAGGCCGTGCCGCTGGCGGTCCCGCGCCCCGGCGAGCGCGTCGACGTCGACAACCCGCCCGAGCTGGACGGCTGGTGGGAGAGCGTCGTCTGACGCCCGCACCGCGGCGGCCCGGCCGGGCGGCGGGCCGGTCGGCGGGCCGGTCCCCCGGGCCCGGCGTCAACCGACGCGTGTCACCGGGGAAATGCGCTGGCCGAAACCCTGTCCACGGGCAATGATGCGGTGCGGGTACCCCTGTCCGGGGCCGCCCGCACCGCCGCCCCTCCGACCAGGGAGCCCGATTGCCTCCGATCCCCCCGAGCAGCAGTGCCGGCGCCGCGCACGGGCGCGCCGTCGACCCGCTGTTCCTCGCCTACCCGCTGCACGCCCTGGCCGACGCCGCCCTCACCCGGGCGCGTGAACTCGGCGCCGAACACGCCGACTTCCGGCTGGAGCGGGTCCGCAGCGCCTCCTGGCGGCTGCGCGACGCCCGGCCGGCCGGCACCTCCGACAGCGTGCAGCTCGGCTTCGCCGTCCGGGTGCTGCTGGACGGCGCCTGGGGCTTCGCCGCCGGGGTGGACCTCACCACGGCCGCGGCGGCGAAGGTCGCCGAGCAGGCCGTCGCGGTGGCCCGGCTCTCCGGCGGGATCAGCCGGGCGGCCGGGTCGAAGGAGCGGGTCGACCTGGCGGACGAGCCGGTCTACCCGGACGCCACCTGGGTCTCCGCGTACGAGGTGAACCCCTTCGAGGTGCCGGACGCGGAGAAGACGGCGCTGCTCGCCGACTGGAGCTCGCGGCTGCTGGCCGCCGAGGGCGTCTCGCACGTCCAGGCCACGCTGCTGACGGTGCAGGAGAACAAGTTCTACGCCGACACCGCCGGCACCGTGACCACCCAGCAGCGCATCCGGCTGCACCCGACGCTGGAGGCCACCTCGGTGGACGAGCGCACCGGGGCGTTCGACTCGATGCGCACCCTGGCCCCGCCGGTCGGGCGCGGCTTCGAGTACCTCCGGGGCACCGGCTGGGACTGGGACGCCGAGCTGGCCGAGCTGCCCGTCCTGCTGGCCGAGAAGATGAAGGCCCCGAGCGTCGAGGCCGGCCGCTACGACCTGGTGATCGACCCGTCCAACCTCTGGCTGACCATCCACGAGTCGATCGGCCACGCCACCGAGCTGGACCGGGCGCTCGGCTACGAGGCCGCCTACGCCGGCACCTCCTTCGCCACCTTCGACCGGCTGGGTTCGCTGAAGTACGGCTCCGAGCTGATGCACGTCACCGGCGACCGCACCGCCGAGCACGGCCTCTCCACCATCGGCTACGACGACGAGGGCGTCGCCACCCAGTCCTGGGACCTCGTCAAGGACGGCGTCCTGGTCGGCTACCAGCTGGACCGCGGGATGGCGAAGCTGAAGGGCTTCGACCGTTCCAACGGCTGCGCCTTCGCCGACTCCCCCGCGCACGTCCCGGTGCAGCGGATGGCCAACGTCTCGCTGCAGCCGGCCGCCGGCGGCCCCGACACCGAGGGCCTGTTCGCGGGCGTGGAGAACGGCCTGTACATCGTCGGCGACCGCTCCTGGTCGATCGACATGCAGCGCTACAACTTCCAGTTCACCGGCCAGCGCGCCTACGCCATCAGGAACGGCGAACTCGCGGGCCAGGTCAAGGACTTCGCCTACCAGGCCACCACCACCGACTTCTGGGGTTCGATGGCGGCCGTCGGCGGCCCGCAGACCTACGTCCTCGGCGGGGCCTTCAACTGCGGCAAGGCGCAGCCCGGCCAGGTCGCGGCGGTCAGCCACGGCTGCCCCTCGGCGCTGTTCCGCAACGTCAACGTGCTCAACACCCAGCAGGAGGCGGGTCACTGATGGCCGCGATGCAGCCCCACGAACTCGTCGAGCTGGCGCTCGGCCTCTCCCGCGCCGACGGCTGCGTGGTGATCGCCGACGAGGAGTCGACCGCCAACCTCCGCTGGGCCGGCAACGCGCTCACCACCAACGGCGTCACCCGGGGCCGCCGGCTCACCGTGATCGCCACGGTGGCCGGCGCCGAGGGCACCGCCTCCGGGGTGGTCGCCCGCGAGGCCGTCGTTGCGGACGAGGTGGAGAGCCTGGTCAGGGCCGCCGAGGAGGCCGCCCGGGCGGCCGGGCCGGCCGAGGACGCCCAGCCGCTGGTGGCCGACCGGCCGTCCTCGCCGGACTTCACCCGGCCGCCGGCCGAGACCTCGATCGACGTCTTCGCCGACTTCGCGCCCGCCCTCGGCGAGGCCTTCGCCCGGGCCGGCGCGCAGGGCGAGCTGCTGTACGGCTTCGCCCGGCACGAGCTCGTCTCCAGCTACCTGGGCACCTCCACCGGCCTGCGGCTGCGCCACGACCAGCCGACCGGCACGGTCGAGCTGAACGCCAAGACCGCCGACCTCTCGGGCTCGGCCTGGGCCGGCGCCGCCACCCGGGACTTCACCGACGTGGACGTCACCGACCTGCACGCCCAGCTGACCAGGCGGCTGGCCTGGGGCGCGCGCAAGGTCGACCTGCCGGCCGGCCGGTACGAGACGCTGCTGCCGCCCTCGGCGGTGGCCGACCTCATGGTCTACCTGAGCTGGTCCTCCGGCGGCCGGGACGCCTTCGAGGGGCGGACGGTGTTCTCCAAGCCCGGCGGCGGCACGCGGATCGGCGACAAGCTGGCCAAGCTGCCGCTGACGCTGCGCTCCGACCCGGCGGAGCCGGGCCTGGAGTCGGCGCCGTTCGTGCTGGCGCACTCCACCGGCGGGGACTCCTCGGTCTTCGACAACGGCGTGCCGCTGACCGCCACCGACTGGATCCGGGACGGCGAGCTGGCCGAGCTGATCACCACCCGGCACTCGGCCGGCCTCACCGGCCTGCCGCTGAAGCCGGCGATCGACAACCTCGTCCTGGAGACGGCCGACCAGGAGGCCGCGCCGACCCTGGACGAGATGATCGCCCGCACCGAGCGCGGCCTGCTGCTCACCTGCCTCTGGTACATCCGCGAGGTGGACCCGGCGACGCTGCTGCTCACCGGCCTCACCCGGGACGGCGTCTACCTGGTGGAGAACGGCGAGGTCGTCGGCGCGGTGAACAACTTCCGGTTCAACGAGTCGCCGGTCGAGCTGCTCGGCCGGATCACCGAGGTGGGCCGCACCGAACGCTGCCTGCCGCGCGAGTGGAGCGACTGGTTCACCCGGGCGGCGATGCCGCCGGTGCGGATCGCGGACTTCAACATGAGTTCGGTCAGCCAGGCCTCGTAGCCCGGCTGCCGGGGAAGGATCGAAACGGAGTGGACGAGAAGGTCACGGTCAGGACCAGCAAGATGCTGGCGCGCATCCTGCGGCACGAGCCCGAGCGGATCGGGGTCACCCTGGACGCGGCCGGCTGGGTCCGGGTGGACGTCCTGCTGGCCGCGCTGGCGGCCAAGGGAAAGCGGCTGTCCAGGGCCGAGCTGGACCACGTGGTGGCGACCAACAACAAGCGCCGGTTCGCCTACTCCGACGACGGGCTCTCGATCCGGGCCAGCCAGGGGCACACGGTGGCGGTCGACCTCGGTCTGGCCGCCGCCGAGCCCCCGGCGGTGCTGTTCCACGGCACCGCCTCCCGGAACCTGCCGTCGATATTCCGTGAGGGCCTGCGGGCGATGGCCCGGCAGGACGTCCACCTCTCGGCCGACACCGACACGGCGACCCGGGTCGGTGCCCGGCACGGCCGCCCGGTGGTGCTGTCGGTCGACGCCGCGGCGATGGCGGCGGCCGGCCACGAGTTCCGGATCAGCGCCAACGGCGTCTGGCTGACCGACGCGGTGCCGCCGGAGTACCTCTCTCAGCCCTGACGGGCGCGTGTCCCCCGGACCCGGTCTCGTCGCCGGCCCCCTCGCGGCGTACCGTGAGGAGGCCGCGCGGCGAGACGCGCGGTCGCGTGGACGAGGGCGGTAAGGACATGGGCAAGAGCGCCGGCGGTGGAGAGGTCCACCGGATCACGGGGGCGCGCAGCAGCCTCACCGAGGACGTCCGCGGGCGGCAGCGCCGCTACGTGGCCTCGATGCTGCTGCGCACGGCCTGCGTGCTGCTGGGGGTGATCCTCTGGGACGTCCAGCGCTGGCTGGCGCTCGTGGCGCTGGTGGGCGCCGTGCTGCTGCCGTACTTCGCGGTGCTGATAGCAAATGCGGGCAGGGAGCGGGCGCCGGGTCTGCCGAGCACCTTCGACGTGCCGCCGGACGTGCCGCTGATGCTCGGCCCGGGTGGTTCCGGTGGGGCTGGTGCGTCGCAAGGTACGGATGTGGCAAAGGGTGTACCCACCAATTCTCCACAGAATCCGAGCTGACTGTCCGTTTTATGAGGGTTTTCACCAACCCCTCGGGTAGAAAGCTCAAAAGAAGCTCAGATTAATCATGCAAGACCTCCCCATCCGGGTCTCCTGCCGTGACATACTGCGTACGCGCTCCGCATCCCCCGTCGGAGCGACGGACCGACGCCGGGCGGCTCCCCCCGTGGCTGCCCGGCGTCGCCATGCCCTCCCCCGGACGGCAGGAGGCCCGCCTCCGGGCACGTGAGGGGTCGCGTGAAAGACTGGCGGTGCAGACCCACCCGCCAGCACCCGAGGACGACCTGATGGATTCGCCGGACTCCCCGCAGACGCAGACGCAGACCCCGGTCTGCTCCGCCAAGGGCTGCCGGGCGGACGCCCGCTGGGTCCTGGTCTGGAACAACCCCAAGCTGCACACCCCGGACCGCCGCAAGACCTGGGCGGCCTGCGAGGAGCACCGCGAGCACCTGTCGCAGTTCCTCGGTGTGCGCGGCTTCCTCAAGGAGGTCGTCGCCTTCGCCGACTGGACCCCCGAGGACGGCGCCTAGCTCCCCCGGGGCCGCCCCGGTCCGGCACGCCGCCACCTCTGTCCGGTACGCCGCCCGGCCGTCGCCGGGCCCTCGTCGGGCCGTCGCTCAGCCGCCGATGGCCGACATCGGGCGGTCGGGCTGGAGGAACTCCGGGGCGTCGATCCCGGCCCCCGCCTTCTTGCCCCACATCGCCGCACGCCACAGCTCGCCGATCTCGGCGTCGGTGCCGCCCGAGCGCAGCGCCGTCCGGAGGTCGGTCTCCCCCGTCGCGAAGAGGCAGTTGCGCACCTGCCCGTCGGCGGTCAGCCTGGTCCGGTCGCAGGCCCGGCAGAACGGCCGGGTGACGGAGGCGATCACGCCCACCCGGCCCGGGCCGCCGTCGACCAGCCAGCGTTCGGCCGGCGCCGCGCCGCGGCGGGCGGAGGGCTCGGGGGTGAGCGTGAAACGGCCGGCGAGCCGGTCCAGGATCTCCTCGGCGGTGACCATCGCGGAGCGGTCCCAGCCGTGCTGGGCGTCCAGCGGCATCTGCTCGATGAACCGCAGCTCGTAGCCGCGCTCCAGGCACCAGGCGAGCAGTCCGGGCGCCTCGTGGTCGTTGACCCCGCGCATCAGCACGGCGTTGAGCTTGACCGGCGTCAGTCCGGCGGCCTCGGCGGCGGCCAGCCCGTCCAGGACGTCCTGGTGGCGGTGGCGGCGGGTGAGCGTGTGGAAGGTGTCCGGGTCGAGGGTGTCGAGCGAGACGTTGACCCGGTCCAGGCCGGCGGCCTTCAGTGCCGCGGCCGTCCGGGCGAGGCCGATCCCGTTGGTGGTGAGGGAGAGCTCGGGGCGCGGTTCGAGCGCCGCGCAGGCGTCCACTATGCCGACCAGTCCGGGCCGCAGCAGCGGCTCGCCGCCGGTGAACCGGACCTCCCGCACCCCGAGGTCACGGACGGCGACCGTCACCAGCCGGACGATCTCCTCGTCGGTGAGCAGGTCCGGCTTGGCCAGCCACTGCAGGCCTTCCTCCGGCATGCAGTAGGTGCAGCGCAGGTTGCACCTGTCCGTGAGGGAGACCCGCAGGTCGACGGCCTGCCGGCCGAACGTGTCGAGGAGCACGGCGGTCCTTCCCGGATTGTGCGGCCGGCCCCGGGAACGCGGCCGGCCCGGCCGCCGCAACCGGCGGGCCGGGCCAGCTTAGTCACCGCCCCCGTGTCAGTGGGCGCCCAGTCCGGTCAGCGAGCGGACCTCAAGTTCAGCGTACTTCGCCGGGTCGGCCTTCTCCCCGGAGAGCAGGGTCCCGATCCAGCCCGCCAGGAATCCGACCGGGATGGAGACCAGGCCGGGGTTCTCCAGCGGGAACCAGTGGAAGTCGGAGTGCGGGAAGAGCGAGTTCTTGCCGCCGGAGACGACCGGCGAGAACAGCACCAGCGTCACCGAGGTGATCAGGCCGGCGTAGACCGAGCTGACCGCACCCGTCGTGTTGAACCGCTTCCAGAACAGCGAGTACAGCAGCGTCGGCAGGTTGGCCGAGGCGGCGACGGCGAAGGCCAGCGCGACCAGGGCGGCGGTGTTGAGCTTCCCCGCGAAGAGGCTGAGCACGATGGCGACCGCGCCGATCGCGACGGCGGCCCACTTCGCCGAGAGCACCTCCTCCCGCTCGGTGGCCTTGCCACGCCGGATCACGTTGGCGTACAGGTCATGGGCGAAGGATGCCGAGGAAGCGAGGGTGAGGCCGGCCACCACGGCCAGGATGGTGGCGAAGGCGACCGCGGAGATCACCGCCAGCAGGATCGCGCCGCCGGTGGTGCCCGCGCCGCCGCCGAGCTCCTCGGCCAGCTGCGGGGCCGCGGTGTTGCCGGCCGCGTTCGCCGCCTTGATCGCCTTGGGCCCGACCAGCGCCGCCGCGCCGAAGCCGAGCGCGAGGGTCATCAGGTAGAAGCCGCCGATGATGCCGATCGCCCAGAGCACGGACTTCCGTGCCGCCCTGGCGGTGGGCACGGTGTAGAAGCGGACCAGGATGTGCGGGAGCCCGGCGGTGCCGAGGACGAGAGCGATCCCGAGGCTGATGAAGTCGAGTTTGCTGGTGCCGTTCGCGCCGTACTTGAGCCCCGGCTCCAGGAACGCCGCCCCCTTGCCGCTGGCACTGGCGGCGGCGCCGAGCAGCTCGGAGGGGTTGAAGTGGTACTTGGCCAGCACCAGGACGGTCATCAGCGCGGTGCCGGCGATCAGCAGCACGGCCTTGATGATCTGCACCCAGGTGGTGCCCTTCATCCCGCCGATCACCACGTAGACCACCATCAGCGCGCCGACCGCCACGATGGTCGCCTGCTTGGCCCGGTCCCCGCTGACGCCGAGCAGCAGGGCCACCAGCGTCCCGGCACCGACCATCTGGGCGAGCAGGTAGAAGATCGACACCACGATGGTGGAGATGCCGGCGGCGGTGCGCACCGGGCGCTGGCGCATCCGGAACGCGAGCACGTCCGCCATGGTGTAGCGGCCGGAGTTGCGCAGCGGTTCGGCGACCAGCAGCAGCGCGACCAGCCAGGCGACCAGGAAGCCGATCGAGTAGAGGAATCCGTCGTAGCCGGAGAGCGCGATGGCGCCGGCGATGCCGAGGAAGGAGGCGGCGGACATGTAGTCGCCGGAGATGGCCAGACCGTTCTGGAAGCCGGTGAAGCTGCGGCCGCCGGCGTAGAAGTCCGCGGCGTCCTTGGTCTGCCGCCCCGCCCAGACGGTGATGGCCAGGGTTGCCAGCACGAAGAACCCGAACAGGGTCAGCGTGAGCGGGCGGTGCTCGGTGGCGGTACTGGCGAGCGTCATCATTCGGCGGCCTCCCGGGGGGCGTGGACCACGGCGCCGCGCGCCTCGCGGATCGCGGCGGCGGCCGGGTCGAGCCGCCGGTCCGCGTAGCGCGCGTACCAGGCCGCGATGGCGAAGGTGGTGACGAACTGCAGGAGCCCGAGGACCAGGGCGACGTTGACGTGCCCGGCCACCTTGGTGCCCATCAGGCCGGGCGCGTAGCAGGAGAGCAGGACGTAGAGCAGGTACCAGAGGACGAAGCCGATGGTGACGGGGAACGCGTAGCTCCGGAACGAGCTCCGCAGTGTTCGGAACTCCTCGCTGTCTTCGATGAGTTCGACTTCCGTAGGGGCAGTGGTGATCGGCGGCGAATCCACTCTGTCTCTCCTCACTCCTTCGGCGTACGGTCGCACAAGGGGAACGATCGAACGTGAGGGGCGTCACAATCCGGGTGCGCGCCGCGCAATGCTAGGAGCGTCGTGCCCGCCCCGAAAGGGGTTGACCGCGATCAGCCAGCCGTTCACCCCTTAGCACTATCCAATTGGCTGAAATCAGACCATCCCCCCGGACCCTGAGGTGTACGAGCGACCCCCATCCGTCCTGTCGGCGCGCGGTGGTAGCCTCCAGCAACTCATGTGATCTTCATAAAGTCATGCCTTTTCGCGCACATCGAGGCGCGCGCCGTCAGTTCTGCAGCGCCACCGAGGTACTGACACCGCATCTCCAGGGGGGAACCCACCATCGTGAACCGCAGCACCCGCGCGGCACGGCTACTCCTGATGCCGCTCCTGGCATCCGCCCTCGCCCTCACCGGCCCACTCCCCGCCGCCTCGGCGGCGCCGACGGCCCCGACTGCCGACCCGGCCTTCCTGCCCGAACTCGTCGTCCCCGGGCAACCGTTGCCTCAGCCGCGGACGGAGGAACTGATCGGGGCCGGCGCCACGGGGTTCCTGCACCGAACCCGTGACAATCGGTACGCGTGGACCGCGTACGAGACGGGCGCGACCGTATACACCACCGAGTTCTCGGATACCTACCGCTTCAACGACCCCATCTGGCACGGTGTGGGCAGCGACGTCATCATCAAGTCCGTTCCCCGAATGGACACCTTGGACTGGCAGCTCAAGGACACAGCGGCCAATACCACCGTCACGGTGACCTCTCCCCGGACAGACTCCCCTGCGGGAATCTACGGCGACGCGCTGCTCACCCAGACTTTCGTCCCGGAAAATCCCAACAGCGGAACCCTGAAGATCAGCGCCCTGACCTTCAGGCGAGCGGACGCCTCCGGTGCCACGGTCTCCGTTCCTGTCATTGGCTGGCCCGACGCTTCCGGAGCGCCGGGCCGGATCCGCTTCCTCGGCGGTGACGCCAGGGAAGCCGCTCTGGGTTTCAACGACGCCGCTGGCAAGTACAGGATCGCTCTGGCTGATACGCACACCGGTGCTCTGCGGGTCTCCCCGGCGGTTGCTGCCACAGACTCGGCGATCTCCTGGTGCCCGGGCGCAAGTGCCGTCGGCATCAACCGCATCGCCTGGGTCGCCAACGACTGTAATGTCCATCTCCTGGCCCGAGCCGATCTGGCAGCCGTCGAGACCGTGCTGCCCTTTGGATCCGCTCAGAAGCCCGAGGCGCTCGGTATTTCCGGTGACTGGCTGCTGAGTGTCGCCCACCCCGACGGCAGCGACGCCAACTCCCCGACCCCGGTTCAGAAGGAGCTGAAAGCCAGCCTGATCCCCTCTAGCGGGACAACCGTGACGCTGATGTCGCATGCGTCGCCGACCATGACTCAGGCCCCGGACGGCACCGTCCTTGTCGAGGGCGGCGACAACTCCTCCGACTGGCGCGTGCGTCGAATCACGGGCGTCGGAAACGCCCCGGCCTCGGTCTCAGCAACCGGGTACCGAGTCGAACCGGATGCCTACAAAGTCGTCACCCTCGACCTTTCGGAGAACGTGCTCACGACCGCCGAGGCCGGCAGCGCCGTCGGCCAGGGCTTCGAGGAGCGCCAGATCACCCTCGGCGGGGCACCCACGGTTGGGGCACGTATGCCCCTCGGCACCGACCTGTATCCGTACCCTTCCCAGCTCTGCATGGCCGGCTCCGATGTGTGCAACACGATGGTGGGCACTGGTGATGGCCGGGTGGTCCATCCCGGCGCCCACGGCGGCCTGGTCGTCCGCCAGGGCCGGACGGCCAGGGCGGTCAACCTGCCTCCGGGCCTGCCGGCACAAGGCCTCGTGGAGGCCAGCGGCCGCTACGTCCTGGTCAACACCTCGACCTACCAGCACCCCGGGCAACTCGTGGTCGACCTCGACAGCCCGGTGCCCGGCGCCCAGGTGGCAACGGTGAGCAGCTACTCCGCCACGATCGACGAAGTTACGCTCTACTCCCCCGGCACCAATTCGGGTGAAATCACCGCTTTCAACCTGGCGACCCGGCAGACCTGGACCGTCCAGACCGGCAGAACGTGCGCGATCACCCGCCTCAAGTCCTCCCGCGGCTGGCTGTACTGGAGCTGCGACGCCCAGCAGCTCGCCGGAGTGCTGCGCCCGGCGTCCGGCAGCGTCATCGATGTCCCGTCGGGCGCCGCCGCGATGGGCGACGGGTTCCTCCTCTACACCGACCTCGGCAGCTGGAGCAGGGTGGTGGACTTCCACACCGGCACTCCGTCCACGAGCAAGATCAACGCCAACGTCAGGGCCGACGGCCACTCGAGCCCGTGGAGCGTCGACCGCTTCGGTAGCGGCCTGGCGTTCGCCGATGAGCTAAGCAATCTTCACCTGGTCTCGGTCACCGCGGCCGACCACGGCACCACCTTCACCAGCGTCAGCCCCGACCGCCTGCTGGACACCCGCAGCGCCGTCGGCCGGGCCGGCACCGACAAGGTCCCCGGCCGCAGCACCGTGGCCGTCCAGGTGACCGGCCGCGGCAACGTCCCCGTCGGCGCCAAGGCCGCCGTGCTCAACGTCACCGCCACCGAGACCGACGGACCCGGACACCTGATCGCCTGGGCCAGCGGCTCACCGCAACCCACCTCCAGCAACCTCAACTGGACCGCCAGCGGCGTCACCACCCCCAACCTCGTCATCGT
>NZ_JBHJUK010000012.1:0-80317 GCF_042266225.1 Kitasatospora sp. NPDC056181 | reverse complement strand
ATCGTCCCCCTCGGCCCCGACGGCAAGATCAACCTCTTCAACGCCTCACCCGACACCACCCACCTCATCGCCGACGTCTTCGGCTACTACACCGACAGCGCCACCGGCTCCACCTACCGCACCGTCAGCCCCGACCGCCTGCTCGACACCCGCAGCGCCGTCGGCCGGGCCGGCACCGACAAGGTCCCCAGCCGCAGCACCGTGGCCGTCCAGGTCGCCGGCCGCGGCAACGTCCCCGCCGGTGCCAAGGCCGCCGTGCTCAACGTCACCGCCACCGAGACCGACGGCCCCGGACACCTGATCGCCTGGGCCTCCGGCTCACCCCAGCCGACCTCCAGCAACCTCAACTGGACCACCGCCGGGGCCACCACCCCCAACCTCGTCATCGTCCCCCTCGGCCCCGACGGCAAGATCAACCTCTTCAACGCCTCACCCGACACCACCCACCTCATCGCCGACGTCTTCGGCTACTACACCGACGACGCCACCGGCTCCACGTTCACCCCGGTGAACCCCGACCGCCTGCTCGACACCCGCAGCGCCGTCGGCCGGGCCGGCACCGACAAGGTCCCCGGCCGCGAGGTCTTCGGCCTCCAGGTGGCCGGGCGCGCCAACGTGCCCGCCAACGCCAAGGCCGTCGTGCTCAACGTCACCGCCACCGAGACCGACGGACCCGGACACCTCACCGTCTGGGCGTCCGGCTCACCCCAGCCGACCTCCAGCAACCTCAACTGGACCGGCAGCGGCGTCACCACCCCCAACCTCGTCGTCGTCCCGCTCGACGACGCCGGCCGGGTGATGTTCTTCAACGGTGCATGGACCGGCACGCACCTCGTCGCGGACGTGTTCGGCTACTACGTCTGATCCCGTCCGACCGCATCGACGACACCGGCCTGTGCCCCCGGGGGGCACAGGCCGGTGTCGTGCGATCGGCGGACCGGTCAGAAGGCGATCCGCACCTTCAGGGCGGAGCGGTCGTCCATCGCGCGGTAGCCGTCCGGGACTTCGTCCAGGCCGATGGTGCGGTCGAAGACCAGGCCGGGCTCGATGGCGCCGGAGAGGACGTCCGGCAGGAGCTCGGGGATGTAGGCGCGGGCCGGGGCGACACCGCCGTTGAGCGAAACGTTCCGACCGAACATCTGACCGATGTCGACGCCCGCGCTGCCACCGTGCGGCACCCCGACGTAGCCGACCGCGCCGCCGTCGCGGGCGATCGAGACGGCCGTGCGCATCGACTCCTCGGTGCCGACCGCCTCCAGCACGGCGTGCGCGCCCTGGCCGCCGGTCAGCTCCTTGACCGCCTCGACCGCGGCCTCGCCGCGCTCGGCGACCACGTCCGTCGCCCCGAAGCGCCGGGCCAGGTCCGTACGGGCGGTGTGCCGGCCGAGCGCGATGATCCGGCCCGCGCCGAGCCGGTGCGCCGCCAGCACGCCGCACAGGCCCACCGCACCGTCGCCGACCACCGCCACGGTCGCGCCCGGCCGCACGCCCGCCGAGACGGCGGCGTGGTGCCCGGTGGCCATCACGTCGGAGAGGGCGAGCAGGCTGGGCAGCAACTTCTCATCGCCCGCCGCGTCCTTGGGCAGGGCCACCAGCGTGCCGTCGGCGAACGGGACGCGCACCGCCTCGCCCTGGCCGCCGTCCGAGCCGACCTGGCCCCAGAAGCCGCCGTGCGGGCAGGAGGTCTGCAGGCCCTCGCGACAGAAGTCACAGCTGCCGTCCGACCAGACGAACGGGGCCACCACCAGGTCGCCCCGCTTGAATCCGGTCACCTCGGAACCGGTCTCCTCGACCACGCCGAGGAACTCGTGCCCGATCCGCTGCCCGGCCACCCGGGCGGCGACGCCCCGGTACGCCCAGAGGTCGCTGCCGCAGATGCAGGCGTTGACCACACGGACCACGGCGTCGGTCGGGTGCTGGATCACCGGGTCCGGTACGGACTCGATCCGGATGTCGTGGGGGCCGTGGATCACGGTGGCGCGCATGGGGGTTCGTCCTTCGGAAAATCGGCCGCGCGGGGGGTGTTGAGCGGCCCGGGAATATTCGACTGGGTGTACGACGAATACGCTGCCCACTCTATTCCGGCCCGCCGGACCGCTCACTCCGAGCGGCCTTCACCACATTTCGACCGGCCCCCGGCGCCGCGGCCCTTATTCTGTTTGACCATGCATGCGATCCAGCCCGAGACGTCCGGCGAGCCGTGGACCCTCCCCGTCCCCGCCCAACGCTCCGCCGCCCCCACCGAGGGCTTCGCGGTGGTGGACGTCGAGACCACCGGCCTCGGCCGCTCGGACCGCGTCATCTCGGCGGGCGTCTACCAGCTGGACACCGAGGGCGAGGTGACCGACCACTGGTACACGCTCGTCAACCCCGAGCGCGACCCCGGCCCGGTCTGGATCCACGGCCTCACCGACGAGCTGCTGGCGGGTGCGCCGACCTTCCCCGAGATCGCCGACGAGTTCGCCGAGCGGCTGCGCGGCCGGGTCCTGGTCGCCCACAACGCGCTCTTCGACTGGAACATGATCTCCCGCGAGTTCTCCCGGGCCGGCCGGAACGCCCCGGTCGACCAGCGGCTCTGCACCATGGTGCTCTCCCGCGACCTGCGCCTGCCGCTGCCCAACGGCAAGCTGTCCTCGCTCGCCGCGTACTTCGGCGTCCAGCAGCGCCAGGCGCACAACGCCCTCGACGACGCCCGGGTGCTGGCCGAGGCGTTCCGCCCCAGCCTGCACCTGGCCCGCAGCGGGGGCGTCCCGCTGCCGCTGCAGAACTGCGTCGCCGTCACCGACCTCGGCGACGACGAGCCCGTCTCCGCCGCCCGCAGCTCGTGGACGGGCTCGTCCTACCGGCAGGCGAAGAAGCGCCCGCCGTGCCCGTACCCGAACCCCGGGCGCTGGGAGGACGGCAAGCCGCTGGTGCAGGGCATGCGGGTGGCGTTCACCGGCGACACCGCGACCGACCGCGAGCTGCTGGAGGACCGCGCCGTCGAGGCCGGCCTGCACATCGCCACCTCCGTGAGCCGGCTCACCAGCCTGCTGGTCACCAACGAGCCCGGCAGCTGGAGCGGCAAGGCCCGCAAGGCCCGCGAGGTCGGCACCCCGGTGGTCGGCGAGGACGCCTTCCTCCAACTGCTGCGCGAGGTCGCCCCGCACCCCGGTGCGTGATCCGGTTGTGAGGTGGGCGTACCGTGCCCGTGTGTACCGTTTTCTCCTCTCCCGGCGCTGGCTGATCACCCTGCTGATCGCCGTGCTGCTGATCCCCGCCACCATCCGGCTGGGGTTCTGGCAGCTGCACCGCCACGAGGCGCGGGTGGACCGCAACCAGCTGATCGCCCGGGCCCTCACCGACCCGTCCGTGCCGTACGACAGCCTGTCGGCCACGCCAGGATTCGCCGTCCCCAAGGACCTGACCTGGCGCGCCGTGACGGCCGCCGGGCAGTACGACCCGGCGCACGAGTTCGTGGTCCGCAAGCGGACCGACTCCAGCGGCGACAAGATCGGCTACTTCGTCGTCACCCCGCTGGTGCTCGCCGACGGCAAGGGCACCGTCCTGGTCAACCGCGGCTGGGTGCCGTCCGGCGAGTCAGCCGCCGCCTACCCGCCGGTCCCGGCCGCACCGTCCGGCGAGGTCACCCTGACCGGCCGGCTGCGCCCCGACGAGGCCGCCACCGGCAGCATCAAGGACCGGGCCGGCCTGCCGGACCGGCAGTACACCCTGATCAGCACCGTGCAGCAGGCCAAGGAGACCGGCGCCACCCTGCTCGGCGGCTACCTGGAGCTCACCGCCACGGCCCCGGCCCCGGCCGACCAGCCCGAGCTGCTGCCCGAGCCCAACCACTCGGACATCGGGCCGCACATGGCGTACGCGATCCAGTGGTGGCTGTTCACCGCGATGATCCCGGTCGGGGTCTGGGTGATGGTCCGCCGGGAGGCCAAGGACCGCCGCAAGGAGGCCGCCGAGGCCGAGGTGGCGCTGGAGGCCGTACCGGCGTAGCCGCCGGCCGCTGGACGCGCGCCGCGGTACGCCCGCCGCTGGACGCCCGCCGCGGTACGCCCACGGCGGTGCGCCCGCCGTCGCAGGCGCGTTACAGCACGTCCTCCAGCTCACGCAGCAGCCGGGCCTTGGCGCGGGCGCCGACCACGGCCTTCACCGGCTCGCCGCCCCGGAACACCATCAGCGTCGGCATCGACAGCACGCCGTACGCGGCCTGCGTCTGCGGGTTCCGGTCCACGTCCAGGCTGACCACCGTCAGCCGGTGGGCCTCCTCCCGCGCGATGTCCGCCAGCACTGGCACCATCTGGCGGCACGGCGGGCACCAGTCCGCCGTGAAGTCCACCAGCACCGGCCCCTGCGCCGCCAGCACCTCCGCCGCGAACGTCTCGTCCGTGACCGCCGGCACACCCGTGATCCGCACCATCTACCGCTCCTCCCGCTCGATCGCCAACTCGCACTGCGGCACCTGTCCGGCGGCCTCCGCCGCCAGTTCGTCCCGGGCCTGCTCGGCCCGGGCGAACTGCTCGGCCACCTGCGTACGGACCTCCTGCAACCGGCCGATGCACGCGTCCAGCTCGGCCAGCTTGCGCCGGTAGACCTCCAGCGAGGCCGGGCAGGAGTCCCCTTCCGGGTGGCCCGCCTGGAGGCACTCCACGAACGGGCGGGTCTCCTCCAGCCCGAACCCGAAGTCCTGGAGGGTGCGGATCTGCCGGAGCAGCCGCAGGTCGTCCTCGCCGTACGCGCGGTAGCCGTTGCCGGCCCGCCGGGCGGGCAGCAGCCCGAGCTGCTCGTAGTACCGCAGCGCCCGGGTGGTCGTCCCCGCCCGCTGCGCCAGCTCGCCGATCCGCATCACCGCACCCGCCCTTCCGGCCGCGCTCCGAAGGCCGCCGGGAACGACGGTAGACCTTGACGCCGACGTCAACGCCAGTCGGACCGCCCGGGCTTCTAGTGCCGGGTGTTGTAGAAGCCGATCAGCACCGCACCCCACCAGCCGGCCTGCGAGACCAGGGCCGAAGCGGCGCCCCTGGTCAGCAGCGGGGCGGGCGGGCGGCGGTCGCCGTAGGCCGTCAGCCGACGGTGCAGCGTGCTCGCGTACACCCCGTTGAGCGCGATCAGCAGGACGAGCCCCAGCTTCACCTGGGTCAGTCCGGAG
The DNA here is from genome assembly GCF_042266225.1 of Kitasatospora sp. NPDC056181. Lineage (NCBI taxonomy): Bacteria > Bacillati > Actinomycetota > Actinomycetes > Kitasatosporales > Streptomycetaceae > Kitasatospora > Kitasatospora sp. NPDC056181. Next base: position 75,174 of record NZ_JBHJUK010000012.1, on the reverse strand, counting down.
GAGAGGTCCGGCTCCAGCATCACTCCGCTGAGCACCAGCCCGGCCAGCCCGCCCCAGACCGGGACGTGCAGCGGCGTGGTGAAGTCCACCACCTGGCGCAGCGTGCGGCGGCCGAGCAGCCAGAGCAGCCCGTAGTAGTCGATGGCCAGCACCGCGCCCAGGCCCACCACCAGTGCCACCAGGTGCAGGAACAGTGCGACCGTGTGCAGCGCCGGGTCGGCGTGCAGGTGCCCGGCGGTCCAGGCGCTGGCGGCCCAGAGCAGGCAGACGGCCGCGGCCGCGGCGCCGACCCGAAGTCTGCGCTGGACGTCGTCCGTGACGGCCGCGGCTCCCCCGTGGGCCGGGACGGCCGCGGCTCCCCCCTGGGCCCGGACGGTGGGGTGACGCTTGGACATGATGGTGCTCCGCGATCGGGGGAGGTACAGGGCGGACAAGCAAGGGTAGGTTTCCCTAACTTCGTTTCGCCGTCAACTTTCGGCCACCCGGGACACCGATCCGGCCATGAGGCGACCACCGTCGCCACTCCGGCCCCGGCCGGTGCCAGGGCTCCCCCCACCCGGCAGGATGGGGCCATGGATCTTGGACTGAAGGACAAGGTGTACGTGGTCACCGGCGCCACCCGGGGCCTCGGCTTCGCGGCCGCCCGGGAGCTGGCCGCCGACGGGGCCCGGGTGCTGGTCAGCGGCCGCAGCGAGGAGTCCGTGGGCGCCGCCGTCGCCGAACTCGACGCCCTCGGCGGCCCCGGCGCCGCGCACGGCCTGGTGGCCGACAACTCCGACCCCGGGGCCGCCGACCGCCTGCTCACGGCGGCCGTCGAGCGCTTCGGCCGGCTGGACGGCGTGCTGATCAGCGTCGGCGGCCCGCAGGCCGGCCCGGTGACGAGCGTCCCCGAGGAGGCCTGGCGCGACGCCTTCGAATCGGTCTTCCTGGGCGCCCTGCGCATCGCCCGCGCCGCGGCCGCCGCGCTCGGCGAGGGCGGCGTGATCGGCTTCGTGCTCTCCGGCTCGGTCCGCCAGCCGATCCCCGGCCTCGGCGTCTCGAACGGCCTGCGGCCCGGCCTCGCGATGGCCGCCAAGTCGCTCGCCGACGAGCTGGGACCGCGCGGCATCCGGGTGGTCGGGCTGCTCCCGGCCCGGATCGACACCGACCGGGTGCGCGAACTGGACGCCCTCGGCGGCGACGCCGCTGCGGCCCGCGCCCAGCACAGCGCCGCCATTCCGCTCGGCCGCTACGGCACCCCGGAGGAGTTCGGCAAGGTCGCCGCCTTCCTGCTCTCCCCCGCCGCCTCCTACCTGACCGGTGTGATGGTGCCGGTCGACGGCGGCGCCCTGCGCACCCTCTGACCGACCGGCCCCGCCGGGCTACCGCACCCGCGGGTGCTTGCGCCGGCCACCGCGCCCCGGGGCGGCCGGCTTCGCCGCCACCACCCGTACGCGCAGGTCGGCGGGCAGCTCGGCGAGGCCGAGGCTGGTCCGGGCGTCGGTGCGCGGGCCGGTCTCGAAGTGCTCGACCAGCGCCGCCGGATCGCCCCCGGGGGTCAGCCGCACGGCGGCACGCAGCCGCGGGTGCCGCGGGCCCCGGACCAGGTGGACGTCGGCCCGGTCGACCTCCGGGAGCGCGACCGCGCCGGTCTCCAGCACCTCCTCCAGCGCCCGGCTGCGCAGCCGCAGCCGCAGCCCGGACGCACCGGGTGTGGGCACGCCGACGGTCGCCGGGCCGCTGCGCCGCAACTGCGCGAAGAGCCACCAGGCCGCTCCGGCCACCACGACGACCAGCCCCCCGATCACGGCGGGCCACCACCAGCTCTGGTCGGACCAGTGGGTCCGCGACTCGACGCTGACCACCGGCTGGTCCGGCGAGGTGAGCGGCCACCAGCCCGGCGGGTCCACGCCCAGCCGCCCGTAGAGGTCGAGGCCGCCCGCCAGGACCAGCACCCCGACGACGAACAGCCCCAGCCCGGCCACCCCGAGCAGCACACGGTTGACCGTGGTCCGGCTCATCCCGCCCCTCCCGCCCCGGACGCTCCGGCTCCCCGCGTGCCGTTCTGCCCGCCGTCTTGCCCGCCGTTCTGCGTGCCGTCCGCCGCGCCGTCCTGTGCGCCGTCCGCCGCGCCGTCCTGTGCGCCGTCCTCCGCGCCCGCTGCCGTACCCGCCTGCGCTCCCGTTCCCGCGCCGGACCCCGTGCCGGACTCCGCGCCGGACCCCGTGCCGACCGCCGGCCCCGTCCCCGCACCGGGCCCCGCGCCCGCCGGCCCACCCGTCCCCGCACCCGCCTCGGCACCGGCCCCGACCCCGGTGTCGGCCGCCGCACCCGTATCCGCATCCACATCCGCGTCCGAACCGCCACGACGCGCGCGGCCGCGCCGGGTCTGCACGTCGAGCCGGAGCGGCCGGGCCAGGGTGACCCGCGCCAGCTCCTCCCGCAGCTGCCGCTGCACGCTGGCCGGGTCGGCCGGCCCGCGGAGGAGGACCTTCACCCGGCGGCGGTTGATCCGCAGGGTGAGGTGCTCGACGCCCGGCAGCCCGGCGGCCCGGTCGAGCAGCAGGGTGCCCACACCGGCCCGGTCGATGGCGGCCGCGGTGTCGCCGTGCGGGCGCATCGACAGCCAGCGGCGCAGCCCGGGGGCGAACGCGAGCCAGAGCAGCCAGGCCCCGAGCAGGGCGGCGACCCCGGCACCGAGCAGGACCCAGGGGTCGTCCAGGTGACGGGTGGCCAGTTCGTCGGCGATCTCGGCGCGCCAGCGGCGGGCGGAGTGGCCGGTGCGCACGGCGATCACGTCGTAGAGCAGGGCCACGCCGAACACCAGCACCACGGTGGCGACCACCACCGCGGCGAACGTGCGCGGGGCCCGCAGCCGGGGCACGCTCACCGCCTCGGGCTGGGGCGGTTCGGCCGTCGGCTCCACCGGCGGTGCTTCCGGCGGGGCTTCCGGCGGCCGCTCGGTCATCCCGCTCCCCTCGGCACCAGCTTCTCGACGACCACCACCACCTCGCTGACGCGCGTCCCGGTCAGCCCGCGCACCTCGGCGGTGATGCGGTCGCGGACGGCGCGGGCGAGCGCGGCGAAGTCGGCGGGGAAGGGCAGGTCGACGGCGACGTGGACGAGGACGGTGGAGCCCGGCGTGGAGACGGACACCTTCGGCGGACCTCCCCGCTCGGCCCGGCCGCGCCAGGCGTCGGCGAGTGCGTCGCGGGCGGCCCGGGCGGCGATCCGGGCGTAGACCCGGTCGGCGATCCGCAACCGGCCGCGGGCGCCGGGCTCGCGCCGGCGGACGCCGGAGGGGGACGGGGTGAGGGCCGCCATCAGCGGTGCCGGTCGCGGCCGCGCAGCAGATCGCCGAGTTCGCCGAGTTCGATGTCGCCCTCCAGCAGCCTTCCGGCCACGAAGCCGACCACGCCCAGCGCGGCCACCAGCAGGAACGCCGCGAACCCGCCGAAATAGCCGGCGAAGCCGAGGGCCATACCCACCACCATGCCGATGAGGGCCAGGTTCATCCGCTCCACCTCGTCTTCCGCTGCTTCCCCGCCGCGCGGGCTGCCCCGACCCCGTCACCTCGACGCGGGCCGCTACCTCAGCTTCGGCCGCTGGCCGGAGGAGGGGGTCTCCTCTTCCTCCTCCTCGACGTCAGGCTCGTCGGGGAGGTGGACGTCGTTGACCGCGATGTTGACCTCGACCACTTCCAGGCCGGTCATCCGCTCGACGGCGTCGATGATGTTCTCCCGCACCTGGCGGGCCAGGTCGGGGATGACCACGCCGTACTCGACGACCAGGGCGATGTCGATGGCGGTCTGCTTCTCCCCGACCTCGGCCTTGATGCCGCGCCCGATGCTGGACTTGCCGCCGGGCACCCGGTCGCGCATCGCCCCGAAGGTCCGGGAGAGGCCCGAGCCGAGGGCGTGGATGCCGGAGACCTCACGGGCGGCCATGCCGGCGATCTTCTCGACCACGCCGACGGCCAGCGCGGTGCGGCCGCGCTCACCGAGGGGCTTGCTGCTGTCGCTGCTGGAGGGCGTGGCGGCAGCAGGGGCGGTCGAGGGGTTCTTGTGCAGGGTGGCGGGCGTCGGAGTGTCAGGCATGGGCGCTTCTCCCGTCGTACGGCTCCAGCTATATCGCAAATCGGTCCAACTCTGGCATTTCGCCACGATTCCCGCCCCTGGAGAGCCGCCTCGCGGAGGCCTGGCCCGCGCAGACCCCGCCCCCCGGAGAGCCGCGTGGCGGGGCGGGAACGCCGAAGGCCCGGCCCGCGGGAGCGCCCCCGCGGGCCGGGCCTTCCGGCAGTGGCCGGCGATCAGTCGCCGATGCCCGCCAGGTCGCGCAGCCGACGGGCCTGGGCCACCCGCTCGGCCGACCGCTGCTCGTCGTAGGAGCGGCCGCCCGCCCCCTGGAGCAGGGCCTTGGTCTCGATGACGGCGCTGCGCGGCGCGGCCAGCAGTGCGGCGGCGAGGTCACGGGCGGCGCCGTCGAGCTCCTCGGCGGGGACGGCCAGGTTGGCCAGGCCGGTGGCGGCGGCCTCCTCGGCGCCGACCCAGCGGCCGGTGGCGCAGATCTCCAGCGCCCGGGCGTAGCCGACCAGATCGGTGAGCGGCTTGGTGCCGGCCAGGTCGGGGACGAGGCCGAGCGAGGTCTCCTTCATGGAGAACTGGACGTCCTCGGCGACGACCCGCAGGTCGCAGCCGAGGGCGAGCTGGAAGCCGGCACCGACGGCGTGGCCCTGGACGGCGGCGATGGAGACCAGGTCGGGGCGGCGCCACCAGGCGAAGGCCTCCTGGTAGGAGGCGATGGTGTCGTCGAGGTCCTTGTCCTCGGCGGCGGCCAGCTGGAGGAAGGTGCGCTCGCCGGGGATGCCCTCGGCGGTGAACATCGCGCGGTCCAGGCCGGCCGAGAAGGAGACGCCCTCGGCGCGCAGCAGCACCACCCGGACGCTGCCGGGCAGCCGGCGGCCGGCCTCGGTCAGGGCGCGCCACATCGCGGGGGACTGGGCGTTGCGCCGCTTGGGCTGACAGAGGGTGACGACGGCGAGCTCGCCGTCGATCTCCAGGCGGACGCCGTCCTGCTCCCAGCTCGGAGCCTGCGGGTCGGTGACGGGGGCGGTCATGCGGGGACCTCCGGTGGCGGGGGACTTGGCTACCGGAGAGTAACAAACCTGTGCGCGCAGCGGCAGGGCTGCGGCGCACGACATCGCGAAGGGAAGGGGGGCGCCGGCCTGCGGCGCGGGCGGACATGACGATCGGCGGCCGGTTCGCACGGGCCGGGGGCGGACGACCAACTGTCGTCTCCCCGGTCGGCGCCCTGCCGCCGAGTCATCCGCCGATGGACTGACGGACCGTCAGGAGCTGGCTCCAGCAGTAGCTTTGTTCTTGCCCCGCGTGGCACCACCGCGGCCCCGGAGGATCACTCCGGACTCGCTCAGCATCCGGTGCACGAAGCCGTACGAACGACCGGTCTCCTCCGCGAGAGCGCGAATGCTCGCCCCGGAGTCGTACTTCTTCTTGAGATCGGCCGCGAGCTTCTCACGCGCGGCACCGGTCACCCGGCTGCCCTTTTTCAGAGTCTCGGCCACCCGTGCCTCCTCGTAGCGTTGCTCGGTCAGATTCCCATGATCACCCATCCACAGCGTCCTGGCCACCCATTCGACAAGGTCGATGTCGGGAATGCGTGGTCCGCCGGTGGTGATCCGAGCGCACAAGGGCGCTCACGCAGAGTGCACGCCCCCGGGGCGATTGCGCCATCCGGCGCGAAAGGGCTGATCAGCAGCGTCGGCCCGACCACGATCGAGTGGCGGGCCGACGGAAGCTCCTCAAACGGAATCCGGGACCTCTTCATTCCCGGACACGCCGTAAGTACTGGTTTTTCTGGTCCAAAGAGAGGACCCGATGTCTACTGCAGGTCAGGCGAGGGAGACCAGATCGGCGTAGGCCGGGCTCCAGAGGTCCTCCACGCCGTCCGGCAGCAGGATGATCCGCTCCGGCTGGAGCGCGTCGACCGCGCCCTCGTCGTGGGTGACCAGCACGACCGCGCCGCTGAACTCGCGCAGCGCGCCGAGGATCTCCTCGCGGCTGGCCGGGTCGAGGTTGTTGGTGGGCTCGTCGAGCAGCAGCACGTTGGCACTGGAGACCACCAGCGAGGCCAGCGCGAGCCGGGTCTTCTCACCACCGGAGAGCACCCCGGCCGGCTTGTCGACGTCGTCGCCCGAGAAGAGGAACGAGCCGAGGATCTTGCGGATCTGCACCAGGTCGGTGTCGGGGGCCGAGGAGCGCATGTTCTCCAGCACCGTGCGCTCCGGGTCCAGGGTCTCGTGCTCCTGGGCGTAGTAGCCGATCTTCAGGCCGTGGCCCGGGATCACCTCGCCGGTGTCCGGCTCCTCCACCCCGGCCAGCATTCGCAGCAGGGTGGTCTTGCCCGCGCCGTTGAGGCCCAGCACGACGACCCGCGAACCGCGGTCGATGGCCAGGTCGACGCCGGCGAAGATCTCCAGCGAGCCGTAGGACTTGGAGAGGTCGGCGGCGGTCAGCGGGGTCTTGCCGCAGGGGGCCGGGTCGGGGAAGCGCAGCTTGGCGACCTTGTCGTTCAGCCGGACCTGCTCCAGGCCGGAGAGCAGCTTCTCGGCACGGCGGGCCATGTTCTGCGCGGCCACCGTCTTGGTCGCCTTGGCGCGCATCTTGTCGGCCTGCGCGTTCAGCGTCGCGGCCTTCTTCTCGGCGTTGGCCCGCTCGCGCTTGCGGCGCTTCTCGTCGTCCTCGCGCTGCTGCTGGTACTGCTTCCAGCCCATGTTGTAGACGTCGATCGCGGAGCGGTTGGCGTCCAGGTAGAAGACCTTGTTGACGACCGTCTCGACCAGGTCGACGTCGTGCGAGATGACGATGAAGCCGCCCTTGTACGTCTTCAGGAAGTCCCGCAGCCAGGCGATCGAGTCGGCGTCGAGGTGGTTGGTGGGCTCGTCGAGGAGCAGCACGTCGGAGTCGGAGAAGAGGATCCGGGCCAGCTCCACGCGGCGACGCTGACCACCGGAGAGGGTGTGCAGCTGCTGGCCCAGGATGCGGTCCGGCAGGCCCAGCGCGGCGGCGATGGTGGCGGCCTCGGCCTCGGCGGCGTACCCGCCCTTGGTGAGGAACTCCGTCTCCAGGCGCGCGTACTTCTTCATCGCGTTCTCCTGGGTGGCGCCCTTGCCGTTCGCCATCCGGTCCTCGTTCTCGCGCATCTTCTTCAGCACGGTGTCGAGGCCGCGGGCGGAGAGGATGCGGTCCTTGGCGAGGACGTCGAGGTCGCCGGTGCGCGGGTCCTGCGGGAGGTAGCCGACCTCGCCGGACCGGGTGACCGTGCCCGCGGCCGGCAGGCCCTCGCCGGCCAGCACCTTGGTGAGGGTGGTCTTCCCGGCACCGTTGCGCCCGACCAGGCCGATCCGGTCGCCGGGGGCGACCTTGAAGCTCGCGGACTCGATCAGGATCCGGGCACCGGCGCGCAGCTCAAGGGCATTGGCGGAAATCATGGCTGGGGACTACTCCTGGGACGTGGGCGGGCACCTGGGCGGGGCACAGGGCCTGGGCGGCGGAAGGGGGCGTCGTCGGTGGACCGGCAGACCGCTCGGGGCGGCGCCGCTCGCCTGCTTAGTGCCCGGAGAGAACAGCCATGACGGCAAGTCTACCGGGCCCCGCGAGGGGGCCCGGAGGAATACCGGCCCGGCCGCCGCGCAGGGGGGCCGGGCCGTGACGGGCACCCGCGGCTACGGCTGCCCGGTGGCCTCCGGGGCCGCGCAGGTGCCCTGCGGGCGGACGGCGGCGAACGGCTCGGACGGGCTGCCGCACGCCGACTCGGGGGCGGCGGCCTTGGTGTCGAACACCTTGGGGCCGACGATCGGGCCGTCCGAGATCAGCACCCGGCGGCCGTCCAGGGCCTTCAGCGAGACGGCCGGGCCGGCGCTGAGCTGCCAGCCCGTGCTGTCCAGCCGGTAGCCGCTGATGCCGCCGGAGACCGGCTGGCCGGTGCTGTTGGTGCAGCTGCGCGGGACGAGCACCGCGAAGTCGGTGCCGACCGTGCGCATCGGGTCGTAGACGCAGTTGCCGGCCGGCTTGGAGTTGTAGCGCAGGTCACCGTCGGCGTCGCGGAAACCCATCGTCAGGTTCGGTGTGACCACCGCCACCCAGGGGGCGGTCTGCTGGACGGTATGCAGGGCCGCGGCGGCGCGCTCCGTCGCCAGCTGCTTGCGCTGCTCCTCGGTGCGCTTGTCCGCGCCCGGCTCGCCGTCGCCGCGCAGCCAGTCCGCCAGGCCGGGCACCGCGCGGTGCCAGCGCACCTCGTGGTCGCCGGGGCGCACCGACGTGACCAGGCCGTCGTCCCAGACCACCACGGCGTTCTCCCCCGCCATCGACAGGTAGAGCGCGGTGGCACCCTCACGGCGGTAGGACCATGCGTGGTCGCCGGTGGCGCGGTTGTACGCCTCCAGGCCGGGGCCCACCTTCAGCTCCAGATCGGCCGCGCTCAGCGACTGCGCGTTGACCGGGCTGGCGTCCGCTCCGCCCGGCTCGGCCACCCGGTCCCCGAACGGCACCGGCTTGTTGGCGTGCGCGGCCGCGCCCGCCACAAGGACCAGCAGCACCGCCAGGGCAGGGAGGATCGATCGGGGGGTGAGGACACGCAGCGGCTTCCAGGACACGGGCGGAGCGTACCTTTCAGCACCCGCACGAGTCAGCCGGACTTCGCCGGGCGTCCGAAGGACGGAACGCGGGATGGCCGGATCACGCCCCTCGCCCGGACCCACCCGCCGACCTGCGCCGTCGGGCCCGCCGCCGCCCCGCGCGGCCCGCCGCGGTAGGACTCCCACGGCCTTCCGGACTGTTACAGAGGTGATACACGCCACGTTGCCGCGGACAACGTTCGAATATCGCCCACTTTAGGGTGACATTCGGCTTTTCCGACGCCCGATGGGCCTACTGTCTGCAATCGGGGCACCACGGTCCGTCCTTCCGGCCCCGGTTCCGCGACGCCCGGAGACGCCCGGAGGAGACACCATGCGATACGGCCGCCTGACGCTGGCCGCCGCCGCCCTGCTGCTGCTGACCACCGCGAGCGTCCCCGCCGGGACGCCGCTCAGCCAGACCGAACGGCACAGCCTCTCCTCCGACGCCGTACAGCCGCGCGGCGCGGCCCCCGGACCGGTCGTCCAGCGGCCGCAGCACGAGCCGCCGTTCGGCGCCTTCGTCGGTTCCTGGGACAACTACATCCCCCAGCTCGGCCGGTACGCGCAGTGGCTGAACAACGCCAACATGCAGGTCGGTCACACCTATCTGGCCGGAAACAGCTGGGCCGACATCGAGGGCGACCCGGTGGTGCTCGGCATGTGGTCGCAGTGGCGGCTGGCCGACCCGTCCCGGATGCTCGTCCTCGGCGTGCCGATGCTGGTCCCGAACGAGGCCGGCGTCCCGGACGCCGAGGTGGCGAGGCTACTGGCCCAGGGCGCCCAGGGGGACTTCGACCGGTACTTCCTCAAGCTGGCCCGCCGGCTGGTCGCGCTCGGCGGGGCGGACACCGTGCTCACCCTCGGCTGGGAGATGAACGGCGTCACCTACACCCACCGCTGCAAGCCCGACCCGGCCGCCTGGAAGACGTACTGGCGGCGGATCGTCTCGGTGATGCGCTCGGTACCCGGGCAGCGGTTCCGCTTCGACTTCACGCCGAACCGGGGGGTCGACGCCATCCCGTGGACCAGGTGTTACCCCGGGGACGACGTGGTCGACATCATCGGCATGGACAGCTACGACCAGCCGGCCGGGGCCACCTTCGACGACTACGTGCGCGAGCCGTACGGCCTCCAGGACCAGGTGGAGTTCGCGGCCAAGCGCGGCAAGCCGGTCTCGTACCCGGAGTGGGGGCTGTTCCGGAACGGGGACAACCCGGAGTTCGTGCAGCGGATGGTGGAGTGGATGCGGACCCACGACACCAGCTACCAGACCGTTACCGACTACTGCCCGCACGGGTTCTGGCAGTGCGACAGGAACCCGCGTTCCAGCGCCCGGTTCAAGCAGCTGATGGCCGGTTCCAAGGGGACGCCGGCCACCCCGGCGCCCACCACCCCGGCGCCCGCCCCGTCAGCTGTTCCGTCGCCTTCCCTCCCGGCCACTCCGCCGGCCGCCCCGTCGCCGTCCGCCCCGTCGTCGTCCGCCCAGGCCACCGCCGCACCGGGCGCCTCCGCGAGCCCGAAGCCGGCCGCCACGACGGGTGCCCCGTCCGGCTCCCCGGCGGTCGCCCCGTCGGGGACCCCGACCACGGCCTCGCCGGCTCCGGCGCCGGGCGGCGTACCCGCCCGGCGCTGAGGACGGACGGCGGGCCGCCCACGGGTCCGCCCTCCCGCTGGAACACCCCGCGCCCCCGGTCAGCTCCGGCGGCGGGCCAGGAGCGCTTCCTTGAGCCTCGGCAGACGGGTGTCGAGCACGTGCACCACGACCTGCCGGGCCCGCACCAGGCCGGCCCGGACGGCGGCGGCCGGGGCCGGGCCGCGCGGGCCGAACAGCAGCCGCTGGTTCGGCAGCTGGTCCGGCCGCCAGCGCTGCTTGTACGGCTCCTGGCCGCGCAGCAGGCCTATCACCGGGACTCCGGCCGAGACCGTCTCCTCCAGCGCCGCGTTGAACAGCAGCCCGGCGATGTCCAGCCGCTCGCGCAGCTTCGGGTGCGCGCCGTACAGGTAGAGGCCGCTGAAGGACGGGCACAGCATCAGCAGGTTCACCGCGACCAGCTCGCCGTCCAGCCAGAAACGGTGGACCGCGGCGCGGCCGCCGGCGACCAGGCCGGTGGTGGACTCGGCGAGGTGGCGGGCGAACCGCCCGGTGCGGTGCTCCGGGGTGACGCCGCGCTCCTGCCACTGCAGGAAGTGCAGCCGCAGCAGGCCCTCCACCGCCTCCGGCACCTCCTCCGGCGGCGTCGAACGGACCTCGACCCCGACTTCGGCGATCTTGCGCAGCTTCACCCGGTTGCGCTGGGCGGTCTTGCCCTTCAGCCGGGTGAGCAGCTGGTCCATCGGCACACCGGGCAGGTACTGGCAGAGCGAGTCGGCGAACCGGCTCCGGCTGCCCCGCCAGTGCTCGAACACCCGCTGCACGGCCGCCTCGGGGTGCACCTCGCGCAGCTCCAGGCTGTGCCAGGGGCGGGTCAGCGGGAGGGCGGCGGCGAACTCGGCGGCGGCCCGGTCGGCGCAGTCGTCGTCGAGCAGGACGTCGGTGAAGTCGATCAGGCCGCCGCCGAGGCCGGTCAGGCCGCCGAGCGGACCGCCGCGCCGCCGGAACGCACCGGCGCCGACCAACCGGCCCTCCCGGCGGACCAGCAGCACCACCAACCCGCCCGGGCGGCCGTACTGGCGCCACCAGGACCGCTGCCAGGCGGCGGCCTGGAAGAAGGTGGCCGTTCGGCAGCGGCGGGCCAGGTCGTCCCACTCCTCGGCGAGGGTGTCGAGGGCGTCGTCCTCCCCGCGCAGCTCGGTGGTCCAGCGCGGTGCGGGGGACCGGGGGGACAGACCGGTCCCCCGGGCGGCCTCGGTGCTCACCGCCCGCTCCCGGCGGCGGCCTTCTCGCCCTTCCCGGACCTCTCCGACTTCTCCGACTTCTCGGACGCCTCGCCCCTCGCGGGCCGCTCGGGGGCCCCGGGCTCCTCCGGCTTCGCCGCCCGCTCCGCCGGGGCGTCGTCCCGGGCCGGAGGCTCCTCCCCGCGCGGGCGCGGGGTGGTCGGCAGGGGCCCGGCCGCCGGCCCGGGCCCGGTGCCACCGCGGCGGCGGGTCGTCATCACCAGCGCGCCGATCAGCAGGCCGGCCGCGCCGCCGACGGCGACGTCCAGCTGGGCGGAGGGGGTGGTCGGCCGGTCCGGCTCGGCGGCGGGGGCCAGCGGGACCAGCCTGACGCCGGTCTCCTTGCTGCTGGCGTTGGCGAAGGCGACCAGCGAGCGGGCCACCGCGTCGGCGGCCTCGACGGCCTCCTGCGGCCGCCCGCCGGTGCCGGTGATCTCGATCATCGGGGCGTCCGGCGAGGTGGTGCCGTGCACCAGGGACTCCAGCCTGGTCCGGCTGTGACCCGTCTCGGCGGCGGCCACCGCGAGCACCTGGGGCTGGCCGGCCAGTCGGCCGTACGCCTGGGCGAAGTTGACCGCGGTGGCGCTCTCCCCCGGGTTCTGCGGGACCACGATCACGTAGGAGTTGGCGGCGTACGAGGGGTGGGCCACCGCGGCGTACCCGGCGCCGCCGGCGGCGCCCAGCGGCACCGCGAGGACCAACGGCCACCAGCGGCGGGCCAGGCTGCGGGCGCTTCGGCGCGGTTCGGACATGGGGTGCTCCTTGGGTACGGGGGCCGAGCGGCCGGCGAGGGGTGTTCCGGGGGCGGCCGGCGGCTCAAGCGGGGGCCAGGCGGTCGTAGAGGGCGCCGAGGTCGGCGGCCACCCGAGCGATGTCGTAGTGGCCGACGGCCGGGGGCCGGGGCAGCGGGTCGTTGCTGTGGTCGTTGAGGTGGCGCAGCTCGCCCAGCGCGGCGGCGTAGGCGGCGGCGTCGGAGGGGATCCGGCGGGCCTGCGGGGCGGCGGTGGGCGGGAGTTCGTCCAGTGCCGGGCAGGCGCTGTGACGGACGGGAAGGCCCGCGGCGAGACCCTCCAGGACGCCGAGGCCGAAGGTCTCCGCGGTCGAGGGGGCGGCCAGCACGTCCAGAGCGGTGAGGAGTTCGGGCACGTCGTCGCGCTCGCCGGTGAGGACCAGGCGGTCCCGGACGCCGAGTTCGGCGGCCCGCCGTTCCAGGGCGGCGCGCTCGGGGCCCTCGCCGACCAGGACGAGGCGGGCCGCGCCGTCCAGCTCGGCGAGCGCCTCCAGCAGGACGTGGAAGCGTTTGCCCGGCACCAGGCGGCCGACCCCGCCCACCACCCAGGCGCCCGGCGGGAGGCCGAGCTCGGCGCGCAACCGCGCCCGGACGACGGCCCGGTCGGCGTCCGGCCGGTGGTAGCGGGCGGAGTCGATGCCGTTGGGGATCAGCTCGACCCGGGCCTGCGGGACGCCCCACGCGTGCAGGGCCTGGGCGACCTGCCGGGAGACCGCCACGGTGGTGGTGCCGAGGCGTTCGGCGGCCAGGTAGAGGCCCTTGACGCCCCGGGTGACCGGCCGGCCCTCGATCACCCCGGCGTGCAGCGAGTGCTCGGTGGCCACCACCGCCCGGACCCCGGCGAGGCGGGCGGCGAGGCGCCCGTAGAGGCCGGCCCGGTAGAGGTGGGTGTGCACCACGTCGTAGCGGCCGGCCCGGATCAGCCGGACCAGCCGGGGCAGTGCGCCGACGTCCCGGTTGCCGCGCATGGCGAGGTGGTGGACGGTGACGCCCTCGGCCCGCAGCGCGGCGGCGACCGTGCCGGGGTTGGTCAGCGCGACCACCTCGCAGTGCTGGTGCGCCGGCAGGTGCCGCAGCAGCAGCTGCAGCTGGCGCTCGGCGCCGCCGGAGGCGAGGCCGGTGACGATGTGCAGCACCCTCACCGCCCGGCCCCCCTGCTGCGCCGCAGCTCGGTGACGGTGTCGCGGAAACGGTGCCGGCCGCGCTTGGCGCGCAGCCGCCAGGCACCGTCGCGGTCGCCGACGTAGCAGCGGGGCAGCGCGTAGCGGCCGGTCAGCGGCGAGTGGGCGATGGCGCAGGCGTAGTCGTAGCCGGCGTCGCGGACGGCCTGGGCGGCGGGCAGGTCCACCGCGCCGTACGGGTAGCAGAAGCCGGTGACCGGACCGCCGACGACCTCCTCCAGGGCCCGGCGGCTCTCCCGGGTCTGGGTGGCGAGGGCGGCGGCGGGCAGGCCGGGGAGCGACTGGTGGCCGAGGCCGTGCGAACCGATCTCCCATCCGGCGGAGGCGAGTTCGGTGACCTCCTGGACGGTGAGCAGCTTCTTGCGGGGCCCCTCTACGTCCCAGTCGTTGGCCCGGCCGAGCAGGTCGGCGACCACGTAGGCGGTGGCGGTGAAGCCGTACGCCTGGAGAATCGGTACGGCGTACCGGGCGAAGTCGGCGTAGCCGTCGTCGAAGGTGAGGCCGACCAGCCGGTCGTCCTGGCCGGCGGCCCGGGCGCGCATCAGCTCGCGGACCGAGACGCCGCGGCGGCCGCGCCGGTGCAGCCAGGCGATCTGCTCGGCGAACCGCTCCGGGCTGACGGTCAGCTGGTACGGGTCCTCCTCCTCGACGGCCACCGAGTGGTACATCAGGATCCACGGCGAGGAGCCCTGCGGGCCGGGCGGTGCGACGGCGGGGCGGCGACTTCCTGGCAGCTGTACCTGGGGACGGCGGACGCCGGTGCGCGGCGCTTCGGCGCGTGGGCCGCCCGCCGTCGGCACGGCTGCGCGGCGAACGCCCGACAGGGCCGAACGGACGGAACCCCGTTCAACGTCCATGGGGAAGCTTCCCTTCATCGGCAACAGGTGGCGGGCACAGGGCCCGGACGGCGGCGAGGACCGGTCCGCGCACCTCGCGGGCACCGAGGCCGGTGCCGAGGGCGGCGAAGGCCAGCGCCACGGTGAGGCCCCCGAGCAGCGTCGAGAGCAGGGGGCCGGCGGCGAGCGCCGCCACGGGGGTTCCGAGGGCCGCCGCGCCGACGGCGGCGGCCAGCAGCCGGGCGTGGCCGCCGAGGACCAGCCGCAGGCGCAGCGCGATGCCGCGCAGGACCAGGCCGCGCAGCAGCAGCGCGGCGGCGGTGGTGATGCCGGCCGCGTTGCCGGCGGCCAGGCCGAGGGCGCCGAGGCGGGGGGTGGTGAGCAGCCCGACGGTGACGGTGACGACCAGGCCGAGCACCATGGCGCCGGCCGGGTACCAGTCGAGCAGCCGGCGGCCGCCGTCGTCGCTGCCCGGGTCGCCGGCCCGGCGGACCACCGGACGGAGCGAGAAGTACGGGCGGATCATCACGCCGATCAGCGCCTGGGCGGGCAGGCCGAAGCTGTAGACCCGGATGACGGCGGCGGTGGCGGCGGTGTCCTGCGGGCCGAAGGCTCCGCGCTCGAAGAGCAGCGCGACCACCGAGGGCGCGCAGGCGAGCAGGAAGGCGGTGCCGAGCAGGACGACGGCGGCGGCCTGTCCGAGGTCCTTCTCGACCCGGTCCCGGGCGGCGGTGAGGTCCCCGGCGGCGAGCGCCCGGGCGACCAGCGGGAAGGTGACGGTGCAGATCAGGATGGCCGCGGTCATGGCGAGCTGGGAGACCTTGGCGGCGTAGTTGAGGTGCGAGATGGTGCCGGGCGGCAGCCCGGAGCCGAGGAAGCGCTCGATGAAGACCTGGGCCTGCCGGGTCAGGGTGAACGCGGCCACCGGCAGCAGGGCGAACGGGATCAGCACCAGCGCGTGGGGCGAGCGGCGGCCCGTGGCGGGACGGCCGGAGCGCAGCCGGCGCAGGAACGGGGCGACCAGCAGGCCGGCCATCAGCAGGCTGCCGAGCGCGACGCCGATCGCGGCGGAGCGCACGCCCCAGAGCGCGTGGCAGCCGAGCAGCACGCCGAGGATGCCGAGGTTGTACGCGACGTAGATGCCCGCCGGGGCGGTGAAGCAGTGATGGGCCCTCAGCGCGGCGGCGAGGTAGCCGGCCACGCCGAAGGGCAGCACGGTGAACGCGGTGATCCGGGTGCAGGTGACGGCGAGTCCCGGGTCGGCCAGGCCGGGGGCGAGCAGGCCGACCAGCCGGTCGGCGCCGAGCGCCGTGCCGAGGGAGAGCGCGCTCAGGGCGAGCAGCAGCCAGGGCAGGGTGGCGCGGACCAGCTGGCGGACCGGGTCGGGGCCGTCGGGGCGCTCCTCGCGCAGCACCAGGGCGAGGGCGAAGGCGGGCACCATGAGGAAGGACATGGCGTCCTCGATCAGCAGCGGTGCGGCGGTCTCCGGCACGGTCCAGGCGACCAGGAAGGCGTCGGTGCCCTGGTTGGCGCCGAAGTAGCGGGCCAGCAGCAGGTCGCGGAGCAGGCCGAGGCCGGAGCCGGCGGCGCTGAGCACGGCGGTGACGCCGAAGGCCTTGGCGAGGAAACCGCGCCGGGGGGCGGCGTGGGTCTCGGCCGCGGGTACGGGCCGGGGGGCCGGGAGGGTGGGGGTGAGCGCGGCCGGCCGGTCGGTGGTCATCGGGCGTCCTCCGGGCCGACGGCGCGCGCGGCACGGGCGGCGAGGCCGAGGACGACGGAGGTCAGCACGGTGGTGGTGCCGCCGATGTCCGCGTAGAGGAAGTCGACCAGCACCCAGACCAGCAGGGCCAGTGCCGCCAGGCCGGGGCCGGTGGCGCGGCGCAGGCACCCGAGGAGCAGGCCGAGGAAGAGGGCGAGGTAGGCGACGATGCCGATCAGGCCCTGTTCGCTGAGGACCAGGAAGTACATGTTGTGCGGGGAGAGCAGCGGTTCGCGCTGGAAGCCGATGGTGGCGTCGGCGGCGTCGCTGCCGGAGGAGAGCCGCAGCGGGGCGCGGCTGTCGCGCAGTTGCTGGAAGGCCTTGGGCCCGGCGCCGCCGACCGGGTGGTCCTGCCAGATGCGTCCGGCGGTGGACCAGAGGTCGTAGCGGTCGGAGACGGACTGGTCGGGGGCGGCCGACACGGAGCCGATCGACGTGAGGCGGGCGGTGACGCCCGAGCCGCCGAGGCCGAGGCCGCCGATCAGCACCACGCCGGCGGCCAGGGCGAGGACGGCGCTGCGGACGGCGAGCCGGGCGTCGGCGCGCAGCAGCAGGACGGTGGCGGCGGCCCCGGTGGCGATCCAGCTGCCGCGGCTGAAGGAGACGGCGAGCGGGAAGGCGAGGAAGGCGGCGGCCGCGTACATGGCGCGGCGCAGCCGCCGGTCGCCGCCGGGGTGCCGTTCGCCGAGGGCGAGGGCGAGGGCGGCGAGGAGGCCGTAGCTGACGACGGTGGACATCGCCATGATGTCGAGCGCGCCGAAGGTGCCGACGGCCCGGATCGGCCGGCCGGTGTAGGAGGCGCCGGTCCGGGTGAGGTACTGGTGGGCGCCGACCACGCCCTGGACCAGCGCGGCCGCGACGAAGGAGCCGAGGACCAGGCGCTGGTCGGTGCGGTCGCGCAGGGCGCAGAGGACGGCGACGGGCACCAGGACGAAGACCTGCGCGAGCCGGACGAAGCCGGTGAGGCTGGTGGCCGGGTCGATCGAGCCGATGGTGGCGACGGCGGCGGCGACCACGATCGCGCCGAAGCGGACGGCGGTGGTCCGGCCGATCGCGGGGGTGCGGCCGCGCACCAGGTCGGCGGCGGTGAGGGCGACCAGGGCGAGCGAGGCGAGGTCGGCGGCGGTGATGTGGACGGCGGCGGTGACGTCCTTCTCGCCGGTGGGGACGCAGACCAGCAGGACGGTGGCGGCGGCGAGGAGGCTGGGCCGTTCCAGGAGGGCCGTCCCGGCCCGGCGTAAGGCCCGGGCGGGTTCGGGGACGGCGGAGAGGGTCAGGGCCACGCTGGGTCAGCTCCCGTCCGGGTGGAGCATCAGGGCCGCGGTGCGGCACAGGATCTTGACGTCCTGCCAGAGGCTCCAGCTCTCGATGTAGCGGTTGTCGAAGCGGGCCCGGTCCTCGATCGAGGTGTCCCCGCGCAGGCCGTTGACCTGGGCGAGGCCGGTGAGGCCGACCGGGACGCGGTGGCGGTCCGCGTACTCGGGGTAGGCCTGGCTGAACCGCATGACGAAGTAGGGGCGCTCGGGGCGCGGGCCGACCAGGCTCATGTCGCCGCGCAGGACGTTCCACAGCTGCGGCAGCTCGTCCAGGGAGCTGCGGCGCATCAACTTGCCGACGGCGCCCATCCGGTGGTCCTGGGAGATGTTCCAGCGGGTCGCCGACTCGTGCTCGTTACTGGGGCGCAGGGTGCGGAACTTGAGGACGGTGAAGACCCGGCCGTCCAGCCCGGTGCGCTGCTGGCGGAAGAGCACGCCGGGGCCGGTGTCGAAGCGGACGGCGAGTGCGCACAGCACGAGCACGGGGGCGAGGGCGAGCAGGCCGAGGCCGGCCGCGGTGACGTCCAGGGCGCGCTTGGCGGCCCAGCCGGGGCGGCGCATCGCCGGGCGGCCGACCCGCAGGCAGGGGAAGCCCCAGAGGTGGTCGCCGCCGGTGTGGCGGCCGGTCTCCAGCGAGCCGTGCTCGCGCAGGGCGGGGACCAGCCAGACCTGGCAGCCGAGCCGCGCCGCGTCGCGCAGGGCGGCGGCGGTCTCGGCCTCGTCGGCGGCGCCGGCGGTGGCGACGACGTGGTGGACGCGGTGGCGGCGGATCTCGCGCTCCAGCACCTCGCGGCCGCCGAGCACCGGCAGGTCGGTGTCGCCGGCCAGCAGCGGCGGGTCGGGGTCGAGGAAGCCGACGGGGCGCATCCCGTACTCGCCGCGCTCGCTGAGGGCGGCGGCGACCCGGCGGCCGAGCCGGCCGGCGCCGAGGACCAGGACGGGGCTGGGGCGGCTGCGGCGGAGCCGGCGGACCAGGTGGTAGAGCAGGGCGCGGCCGCAGACGGCGAGCAGCAGCTGGGCGCCGAGCAGGGCGGTGAGCCGGGCCGGGGTGGCGGGTCCGCAGTCGGGCCAGCGTCCGCCGAGGCAGCCGGCGAGGGTGACGGCGAAGGCGGTGGCGACCACGGCCCGGACGGTCAGCGCGGGGAGTTCGTCGAGGACGGAGAGGGTGAGCCGGGTGCGGTAGAGGCCGGCGGCCAGGTTGAGCACGAGCAGCAGCGGCAGCAGGGCGGCCACGCCGAGCAGCGGCTCGACCCGGGCGGCCGGGTCGAGGGCGCGGTTGGCGATCCCGGTGGCCGTGCACAGCGCGAGGGCGTCGACCGCGGCCAGGGCGGCGGGCAGGGCGAGCCGGGAGGGGACCGGCCGCCGGGGGCGGCGGACCGGCGGGGCGCTGCGGGTCTGGGCGGACCGGGCCGGGCGGTCGAGCAGCCCGGTGGCGGGCCGACGCTGGCCGGACAGGGGCCGGCCGGGCCGTGGCACGCTGTCGTGGTCAATGGTCATCAGCGCACGAACTCCCCTGCTGTGTGCCCGGGGTGACGGCGTCCCGGCACCGGTTGGCCCGGAGCAGCCGCCCCGACCCGGCGGGCTCGGTCCTGACAGCGCCTGCTGCCGCCGGCGGCTTTCGGTTCTCTCGTGAATTCCCGGTATGAAATCGAAACGATGCAGGCGAAATCAGACATTACCGACCACGGACTGGAATGCCGGAAGGTGACTTGCCATTTCATTCCAGCCGCCCATTAATAGGTATTTCTGACTTCACATCCCGCCCGCAACCGGTTGCGGGTGCGAATTGCGGCAGCGCCGGAGCGGCCGTCATTCACGGCATGTGAAACGATCAGATCCGCTGCGGGACACGGGCGCGGCGCCGCCCCGCAGCCGGCCCCGCCCCCAGCAGGTCCCGGTAGAGCGCGTCCACCTGTTCGACCACCGATCGCACGTCATGGCGGGCCGCGGCGTGGTCACGCAGGCGCACACCGCGTCGCTCGCACTCGATCGGATCTGACAGCGCTTCGGCCATTCGGGTGGCGAGCGCCCCGGCATCCTCCGGCGGCACCACGGCCTGCTTCCGCTCGGCCGGCGGAAGGCATTCCCGGGCTCCGGGAACGTCGGTCAGCAACACCGGGCGGCCCATCGCCATCGCCTCCAGCGGAGCCAGCGCCATCCCCTCCCAGCGCGACGGCAGCACCACCAGGTCCGCCGCCGCCAACCACGGCCGCGGGTCCGGGACGTCCCCGGCCAGCCGGACCCGGGACGGCTCGGCGGACTCCCGCACGGTGTCGGCCAGGACGGCCCCGTCCGGGCCGCCGCCGACCAGCGCCAGCCGCGCCTGCGGCACCCGCCGCAGCACCTCGGGCCAGGCGGCGAGCAGCACGTCCTGGCCCTTCTGCCGGCAGAGCCGTCCCACGCAGACCGCCAGCGGGGCGTCCAGGTCCAGCCCGAGTGCGATCCGGGCGGAGCGCCGCTCGGCCGGCGCGTAGTGGCGGACGTCCACACCGTTGGGCACCACCGCCCAGTCGGCGTGCAGGCCGGCCGCGACGCCGTCGGCCCGCTCCTGGACGCTGACGCAGAGCAGCCGGTGCGCCCAGCGGGTCGCGTACCGCTCCCAGTGCAGGGTGGCGGCCGCCAGCGCGCCGTCGACCGCGGCGAACGACCAGGCGTGCGGCTGGAAGACGGTCGGAACCGCACCCCGGATGGCCAGCCGGCCCGCCAGACCGGCCTTGGCACTGTGCAGGTGGACCATGTCGGGCGCGGCGGCCCGGACGATCCGGCGCAGCCGCCACGCCTCTGCGGCGGTGGCCGGGCCGGGCGCACGGCGGGCGGGCCAGTCGAGGACCAGCGCGCCGACGGCGGCGGCCTCCTCGGCCAGCCGGCCACCGCGCGGACAGGCCACCAGCACCCGGTGTCCGGCCTCGCGCTGGCCGCGGACCAGGTCGACGACGACGCGGGCGACTCCGCCGTCGACGGGCTGTGAAATGTGAAGGATCGTCATATGCACGGCGGCGAGCCTAGGGTGGCTCCGCCGCGCCGGGGGGCCGCCGTCACCCTCAGGTGGCGCCCGTCCACCCGTACGGCTTGGTGGTCGTACGGGTGGACGGCCCGCTCGAAGAAACGCCCGATTCGGGCGGCGGGGTCAGCGGACCTCGGCGGCCAGGTTGGCCAGCACCTCGTCGTGGATCCGGTTCAGACCCTTGGGGGCGAAGGTCCGCTCGAAGAAGCCGCCGATACCGCCGGCACCCTGCCAGGTCGCCGAGACGGTCACCTTGGACCGGCCCTCGCCGACGGCGGAGACCTTCCAGGTGATCACCATGCTGGAGTTGGCGTCCTTCTCCACCAGCTGGTCCGGCGTCGGCGCCGAGACGGTGAACAGGCAGTCCCGGACCCGCTTCTCGGTGGCCTGGAGCTTCCAGTGCACCTGGGTGCCCGCACCGGTCCCGCCGACCCGGACCTCGTACTCGCTGTACTGCGCGGGCAGCAGCTTGGGGCGGGTCACCTGGTAGTCGGCCAGCGCCTCGTACACCCGCTCGGGGGCGGCGTCGTAAACCCGCTCGGTGGTGGCCTGCACCTGTCCCATGGTCCTGCTCTCCTTCGTCCTCGGACTGCCGTTTCACCGGCAAGCCAACCACAGCGAGGGGGTGGGACCGACCAGGCCCCGGGCCGGCCTAGGCCAGCCGGAGGCCTCCGGTCCGCTGGGCCCGGGCCTCGCCGAGGCGCAGCGCCACGGCCGCACCCGCCAGCAGCAGGACGCAGAGCGCCGCCAGCCAGGCCAGGCCCGGCGCCAGCTCGCCGAGCCCCTCGCCCTCCAGCAGGGCGCCGCGGACCACGGCCAGGCTGCCGGTCAGCGGCAGCGCCGCGCCGAGCACCCGCAGCACGCCGGGCAGGGCGAAGGCGGGCAGCCGGACGCCGGCGACGAACCACATCGGGTCGTCCAGCACGGTGTAGACGAACGCGGAGTCCCGGGAGAACACCATCAGGCTGTTGAGCAGCGCGCCCCAGGCCACCGCGGGCAGCAGCAGGGCCAGCAGCACCACCGGGTACATCCACGGCCCGGCGACGTCCAGCGCGCCGAAGCCGAACGCGGCGGCGCCCAGGAAGCAGGTCAGCAGCCAGGCGTTCTGCACCAGCGCGCCGGCGCCGTTGGCCAGCATCAGGACCAGCCGGTCGGCGGGTGAGAGGAAGAGCAGCTCCAGGGTGCCGGTGGTGCGCTCGTAGGCGAAGTTCCAGGCGGACTGGACGAGCGAGAAGAAGAACGCCCAGGCCAGCGCACCGGTGGCGAGGAAGCCGAGCAGCCGGCCCGGGTCGGCGGCGAGCGGCCACCGGGCGGCGGCGGCCGACCCGGCCGCGATCGGGTGCAGCGTGTAGTAGGTGGCGGCGAGCTGGAGCAGCGGCCAGACCAGCATCGACGCGACCACGAGCGGCTGGCCGAACATCGTGCGGTGCTGCTTCAGCGCCTCGGCGGCGAACACCTTGCCGGCGTGCCGCAGGGTGCGGCCCCCGTCCCGGCTCCCGGGCCGCGGCCGGGGGCGGCGGGTGGTGCCGGGGCGCGGCGGCGGGAGGGTGCGGCCGGCGGCGTGGGGCGGCCACAGGCTCCGGTCGGCCAGGCCGAGCAGCTGCACCTCGGTGGACGGCAGGCCGGTCACGCGGCCACCGCCGACCGGGGGTGCGCGGGGGCCGGCGCCGCCCCGGCGAGCGCGAGGACGGCGTCCTCCAGGCTGGCCTCGGTGACCTCCAGGCCGCCGATCGCCCCTCCGGCGGCGACGATCGCCCCGGCCAACGGCCCGGCCACGTCCTCCGGGTGGCGGACGGTGACCAGCAGGGCGCCCTCCTCGGTGGTCTCCAGCTGCGCGCGGACGCCCAGGCCGGCCGCGAAGCCGGTGACCGCGGACTCCAGCGCGGGCGAGGGGTTGGTGACGGTGACCCGGACGCTGCGGTGACTGCCGGTCGCCGCCTTGAGCTCCGCCGGGCTGCCGGCCGCGAGGTGGCGGCCGCCGGAGATCACGTAGACGTGCTCGCAGAGCTCCTCGACCTCGGTCAGGTAGTGCGAGGTGAGCAGCACGCCCCGGCCCTCGGCGGCGAGGGAGGCGACCACCCGGCGCAGGTCGCGGGCGATCGGCGCGTCCAGCCCGAGGGTGGGCTCGTCCAGCAGCAGGTACGCGGGGTCGTTGATCAGGCCGCGGGCGATCGAGAGCCGCTGCGTCATGCCGCGCGAGTACCGCTCGACCGGGGTGTCGGCGGCGTCGGTGAGGCCGACCAGCTCCAGCAGCTCACCGATCCGGGGGCGCAGCACGGGGTTGGGGACGTCGTAGAGGTGGCCGAAATAGCGGAGGTTCTCGGCGCCGGTGAGCTTGGCGTAGACCATCCGCTCGCCGCCGGCGATCAGGTTGATCCGGCGCCGGGCCTCGCGGGCGTACTCGACCACGTCCAGGCCGTCCAGGGTGACGGTGCCGGAGGTGGGCCGGAGCAGGGTGGCGAGGATCTTGATGGTGGAGGTCTTGCCGGCGCCGTTCAGGCCGAGCAGGCCGGTGACCCGGCCGGGCGGGATCTCCAGGTCGAGGCCGTCCACGGCGGTCTTCAC
Organism: Kitasatospora sp. NPDC056181; assembly: GCF_042266225.1. Taxonomy (NCBI): domain Bacteria; kingdom Bacillati; phylum Actinomycetota; class Actinomycetes; order Kitasatosporales; family Streptomycetaceae; genus Kitasatospora; species Kitasatospora sp. NPDC056181. The sequence continues at coordinate 52,175 of NZ_JBHJUK010000012.1, read as the reverse complement.
GGTGCGCGGGCCGAACAGGCCCTTGTCCCGGGTGCGGAAGGTCTTGCGCAGGGCGCGGGTGCGGATCACGTCAGCGGCTCCTCGAAGTCGGCGGCGGGGTGCGGTGCGGGTGCGGTCGGCGGTGCGATGCGGTCGGCGGTCGGGCGCGGGCCGGCGGTGCGGGTCGTCCGGCGGTGCGGTGGGGGTCGTCCCGCGGTGCGGGTCGTCCGGTTCAGGGGTCAGAAGCCCCGTTCGACGGCGCGGCGTTCGGCGGCGGGCAGCAGCCGCAGGCCGAGCAGCAGGTAGCCGGCGCTGAGGGCGAGGCAGGTGACGAGCCGCGGGAGCAGGTCGCTGAACGGCCGCCCCTGGCCGAGCGCGTCGCGCAGGACGTCCATCGCCGGGGTGACGGGCAGCAGCTCGGCCAGCCACTGGGCGGGCGCCGGGAGGTAGCTGTTGGGGAAGGTGATGCCGCACAGCAGCGAGACGGCGAGGAAGACGGTGTTCTGCGAGATGTGCGCCTCGCCCGCGACGATCATCAGCGCGCCGAGCACGACCGCGACCGCGAAGACCGCGGCGGCCAGCGCCACCACCCCGGCCAGGGCGGCCAGCGGGTGCCAGGCGGGCAGGGTGATCCCCAGGACGGCCGCGAACCCGCCGAGCAGGCCGACCTCGACGGCGGTGTTGAGCAGTGCGAAGCCGGTGAAGCCGAGCAGGTACGGCAGCCGCCCGGCCGGGGCGATCAGCAGCGCCCCCAGGGTGCCCTGGCGCTGTTCGGTGATCAGCGCCTTGCTGCTCCAGAGCAGCATCCGGACGGTGAACATGTAGCCCGCGGCGCCGATCGCGACGTAGCCGAGGTAGTCGGCGCCGCCGGTGCGGGCGGTGAAGTCCTCGGCCACCGAGCCCCCGCCGATGGCGTGCAGGCCCAGGTAGGACAGGCCGATGGTGAACACCCCGATCAGCAGGCAGCCGACGGCGTACGACCACGGGTAGGCCCGGCTGGTCATCGTCCAGGTCCGGCGCAGGGTCGCCCAGGCGACGGGCATGTGCCCCCCCTCTCACTCTTCAGGATTGAGTTCCGAAAGGGAACTTACAAGTTTCCTTTCGGAACTTGCAAGGGGGGTGCGAGGATGGGGCGTCCTGATGGCGAGGAGGGGCAACGGTGCTCAAAGACGTGCCAGAGCGCGACGCAAGCTGTGCGATCGCCCAGTCGGCGGCGGTGATCGGCGACTGGTGGAGCATCCTGATCGTCCGCGAGACGGCGCGCGGCCGGCTGCGCTTCGACGAGCTCCAGCACGAGCTGGGCATCTCCCGGAAGGTCCTCACCGAGCGGCTCGGCCACCTCACCGAGGCCGGCGTCCTGGAACGGGTGCCCTACCAGAGCGGGCCGGTCCGGTACGAGTACCGGCTCACCGAGTCCGGACGCGGGCTGCTGCCGGTGCTGGTGGCGATGCAGGACTGGGCCGACCGCTGGCTGCTCGGCGACGGCACGCTCTCCGGCTCGGCCGCACCCGACAGCGCCGAGACCGCCCGCCTCGCCGCACTGCCCGGCACCCGGCTGCCGGAGCTCACCCTGCCCGCGCACACCGGCGGCGAGCTGGACCCGGTCGACCCGGCAGCCGGCGCCACCGTGCTGTTCTGCTACCCCGCCACCGGGCGGCCCGCGCCGTTGCCGGCCGGCTGGGGGGACATCCCCGGCGCGGTCGGCTGCACGCTGGAGAACCGGCTGTTCCGTGAGGCGTACCCCGAGTTCCGCGCGGCCGGCCTGGCGCTGCGCGGAGTCTCCACCCAACGGCCGGACGAGCAGAGGGAGTTCGCCGAGGCCGAGGCCATCCCGTTCCCGCTCCTCTCCGACCTCGACGTCCGACTGACGGCCGCACTGCGACTGCCCACCTTCCACGTCGGCCAGGGCCTGCGGCTGAAGCGGGCGGTGCTGGTGCTGGACCGCGAACGGGTGGTGCGCCGGGCAATCTTCCCGGTCACCGACATCCCGGGCGCCGTCCGGCAGGCGCTCGCGGACGCCCGGGAGGTGGCCCTCCGCGCACCGGGCCCGCCGGGTTAGGGTGGCCGGTGTGCTCGATCAGGTGACAGCAGTGCGCTACGTCGACCCGCTGCGGGCCGGCGGCTCCGTGCCCGGCGTCGTGGAGACCGACGACCTGGGCACGTACGTGGTCAAGTTCACGGGCGCCGCCCAGGGGCGCAAGGCCCTGGTGGCCGAGGTGATCGTCGGTGAACTGGCCCGGCGGCTCGGCCTGCCGGTGCCGGAACTGCGGCTGGTCGACTTCGACCCGGCGGTCGCCGACGGCGAGCCGGACGCCGAGATCCAGGACATCCTCAGGGCCAGCGGCGGGCTCAACCTCGGGATGGACCTGCTGCCCGGTGCCCGCGACTACCGGCCCGGGATGATCCCGGTCGACCCGGTCCAGGCCGGCCGGGTGGTCTGGCTGGACGCGCTCACCGGCAACGTCGACCGCACCGTGCACAACCCCAACCTGATGGTCTGGCACGGGAAGCTCTGGCTGATCGACAACGGCGCCGCACTGGTCTTCCACCACCGCTGGTCCGCGGCCGGCTCCGCCGTCGCCAAGCGGTACGACCTCAGCGCCCACGCCCTCGGCGGCTGTGCCCCAGACGTCGCACAGGCCGACGCCGCGCTCGGGCCGCTGGTCACCCCCGGGCTGCTGGAGCAGGTGCTGGCGCTCGTCCCGGACGAGTGGCTGGCCGACGAGCCCGGCTTCGACTCGGTGGACGCGCTACGGAACGCGTACGTCACGCACCTGGCCGCCCGCGTGGCGCTCTCCCCGCAGTGGCTGCCGGACGGGTTCCCCACCCCCGAACAGCTGCGCGAGGCCGAGCTCCGGCGGGCCGAGCGGACCAGGGCCGGCCGGCCCGCCTGGCTCCAGGAGGTGCCGGACCTGCACGGCAAGCCGTCGGTCGAGACGGTCTGGGACCACCACTTCGAGTGACGGGCCCGCCGGCCTGCTGCGGCCCGCCCCGGACGGCCCGTCGCGGGGCCCCGGGCCGGTGCGGCCCCGCAGGCCTGGCGCGGACCGGTGCTGACCGGTGCGGACCCGTGCGGGCTCAGCCCATCGCCGGGCGGATCCAGGTGAAGTACTCGACCGCCGTGCCGAGGAGCAGGCCGGTGCAGTGCAGCGCGAAGAGCGCGCCCGCGTTGGTCCGGCGCACCGCGGGCACCAGCAGCAGCAGGGCCGGCACCGCCACGCCGAGCAGCGGGCCGAGCGCCAGCATCAGGGCCAGGAGCAGCACGTCGGCCGCCGTCGAACCGGAGGCGAGCCCCATGACGCCGGCCACCAGGCCGCCGCCGGCCATCATCGTCAGCATCGGCGCCGCGGCGAGCACCTCGGCGGCCCCCACCAGCAGCCACGGCCAGACCCGCCCGCCGCGCCGGGGGGCCGGGGTCTGCTGCCAGCCGGTGAAGGTCTGTGCCATGGGGGTTCCGCTCCTCGAACAGGGCCTGGTCGCGCTTGCGGATCCATCCTGCCGACCCGGTCCGGGCGGCCGCCTGAGTACCCGTACTCAAACGACGGTGGGGAGCGGGACCGGAGTCCCGCTCCCCACCGGAGCGTGTGCGTTCAGCCGGTCACCCGGTCAGCGCGTCAGCGCCACCACTGGACCGCCTTCTCGGCGTTGATGATGCCGGCGCCGTAGAAGCCGTTGTCGTTCTCGCCGCCCTCGCAGGTGGCGTTCCACTCACCGGCACCGCCCGGGTTGAACGGGGCCGACGGGCAGGCGTGCGACTCGGCCTGGTTGGTGAGCAGCTCGGTCAGCTCCTCCGGGCTGGCCCACGGGTGGGTGCTGGCGAGCAGCGCGAGCACACCGGCGACGTGCGGCGAGGCCATCGAGGTGCCCTGCATGTAGCCGTAGCCGCCACCGGGGATGGTGGACAGGGTGCGGCCGTTCTTGTCCGGGGTGTCCGGGATCTGGTAGCGGCGGTCGCCACCGGGGGCGGCGACGGTCACCTTGCCCTTGCCGTAGCTGGAGTAGTAGGCCTTGTCACCGTTGACGCCCACCGAGGAGGCGACGACGACGCCGTCCAGCTCGGTCGGCAGGCTCAGGCAGTCGGTGGTGACCGGACGGGTGCCGGGCGTGGTGTCGTCCGGGCTGGTGACGTCGGTGGTCTTGTGGGCGAGGTCGATGTTCTCGTTGCCCGCCGCGGCCACGTTGAGGACGCCCTTGCGCTGCGAGAACTCGACCGCGCGACGGACGGCGGTGGTGATCGCCGCCTGGTCCGCGTCGTTCTGGCAGTTGAACATCCACGGGTCGACGTAGTAGCTGTTGTTGGTCACGTTGAACTTGTGCTCACCGGCCCAGACGAAGCCGCAGATCGCGTACTCCGGGTAGATGAACTGGTTGTCGTCGACGACCCGGACCGCGGCCAGCTTGACGTTCGGGGCGATGCCCTCGATGCCCTTGCCGTTCTTGGCGGCGGCGATGGTGCCGGCCACGTGGGTGCCGTGGTCACCGTCGACGCCCGGCTGCCAGGCCTTCCAGTCGGTGTTCGGCTTGCCGCCGTCGATGCAGGAGACCGACTGCGAGGCGTCCACGTTGGCCGCGAGGTCCTCGTGGGTGGCGTCGATGCCGGAGTCCAGCACGCCGACGGTGACGTTGCGGCTGCCGAGCGAGATCTTGTGGGCCTTGTCCACGCCGATCTGGCGCATGTCCCACTGGTTGGCCCAGTTGGGCTCCTGGCCGGCGGCGGCGGCAGCGGCGGCAGCGGCGGCGGTCGGCGCGGGGGCGGCCTCGGCCTTCTGGGTGTCGGCGGCGGTGATGCCCTTGGTGCGGCTGGCGCCGACCGACTGGACACCCTTGGCCTGACGCAGCTTGGAGGCGAACTTGGTGTCGTTCGAGCGGGCGATCACCACGCCGATCTGCTCGTACGAGTACACCACGGACCCGCCGAGGGTCGTGATGGCCTTCTCGACCTTCTGCACCTGGCCGTGGTTGGCCTGGGTGTTGACGACGTAGCTGAGCAGCGGCCCGGTCGTCGGCTCGGCCCCGGTGGCCGCGACGGCGGTACCGGCGGGCAGCGCCAGGGCACCGGCCGTGGCGAGAACGACGCCCACCGCGGCGTACCGGGTCCGGCTGATCCGAGGAACACTCATAGGGGTTGGCCCTCCCGAGTCGACGTGCAGCTGCGGCTGGCAGATGCAGTGGAATGATCGGGACGCTAGTGAACATGCGTTGCAATCCGCAAGAGGTAGTCATCTAATCGACACCGTTCGATCACTTCCGAGTGTTGCCACTCCTCCGTTGTCGACTCATCGTCAATCCATAAAGTGAATATCCGGCCTTCTGCTGATATCCCGCGCCCGGCCGTGGACGATCCACAATTTCCGGAGGGTGGGAGGCCCGGCGCCGCTGCGCCGTGAGGGGACCAGTGCCGAGGTCAGAGCCGGTACAGGCGGCGGGCGTTGTCGGCGGCCACCTGACGGGCGAGGCGCTGGGCGTCGGCCGCCGAGCAGGCGCCGTCGGCCCGCCAGCGGTCCAGCAGGGTGCCCAGGCCGTGCCGGAACTGCGCCGCACCGGCCAGGTACAACTCCGGCAGTCCGTAGGCGTCGGTGGAGAAGAGAAGTTTTCCGAACGGCGCGAGTTCCAGCATCTCGCCGAGCACGGCCGCCACCCGGGGGCCGACGTAGGAGGCGGTCAGCCCGAGGTCGGTGTACACCTGCGGGAAGGCCTGGGCCAGCCAGGCCGCCTGCCGGTGGTACGGGTAGCCGTGCAGCAGCACCAGCGGCACGCCGAACGGTTCGGCGGCCCGGACGAAGTCGGTGAGCAGCGACGGGTCGGCCCGGTGCAGGGTGAGGTCCGGGTCGCCGAAGCCGGTGTGCAGTTGGAGCGGCAGGCCGAGCCCGGCGCAGACGTCCAGGGCCGTCCAGAGCAGGTGGTGCAGCAGCACGGGATCGGTCATCCGGCCGCGCCCGGCACGCTGCCACCGCCCCGCGGCGGCCGTCACCGCGGCCGTGGAGGGCCGTTCGCCGGGCACCGCCAGTCCGTGCCGGTAGGCCACCACCGACTTGACCGCCACCGCCCCGGTGGCCGCGGCCGCCAACGCTCCGCGGACGGCGAGCGGCCAGGCTCCGGCGCCCGTCGGTACGGACTCGGCGACGGACTCCAGCCGGACCACCTCGCGCACCCGGGCGCCGGCCGCGTCGGCGAACTCGCTGAGCGGCAGCAGCGGACGACCCGCCGCCTCGGTCAGCCCGGTGTCCACCAGGCAGGTGTCCAGGGCGGCCGCGGCCAGCAGCCGGCGGGTGGCCTCGGGGGCGCCCAGCTCGCGCCGGCGGGCCAGGTAGTCGGCCGCGGGGGTGTGCGCGGGCAGGCCGAGTGCGGGCGGGCACCAGCGGCGGACGGCCAGGCCGAGCGCGCTGTCGAACGGCGAGGTGCCGGGCGCGGGCGGCCGGTCGGACTCGGTGAGCAGCCCGGTCAGGGCGTCGTCGGACAGGTCGGCCGCCACCACGCTGTGGCAGTGGTGGTCGACCAGGGCCGGGACGTCCAGCGAGGGCACCGCTCAGTACCGCCAGCGGGTGGCCGCGACCAGCTCCTGCGGCGTGGCGTCGGCGTACTGCTCGCTCTCGGCCGTCCGGACGGCCAGCACCGCCTCGTACAGCGGCTCGCCCATCGCCTCGCGGAGCACCGCCGACTTCCGGTACGCCGCGATCGCCTCGGCCGGGCCGGCCGGCAGCCGGGGCACCGTGCCGGGCGCGGCGGCGGCCGGGTCGCCGGTGAACTCCGGTGGCAGTGCGAGCCGTTGGTCCAGCCCGGCCAGTCCGGTGGCGAGCACGGCGCCGACCGCCAGGTACGGGTTGGCGGTGGCGTCGAAGCACTTGATCTCGGCGTTGGCGGCGGTGGACCGCTCCCCGGAGGAGCCGGTGACCAGCCGCAGCGCGGCCTCCCGGTTCTCCAGGCCCCAGCACTGGTAGGCGCCGGCCCAGTGCGAGGGCACCAGCCGCAGGTAGCCGGCCGGGCTGGAGGATCCGAGCACCAGCAGCTCCGGCAGCGCGCCGAGCACCCCGGCGAGGAAGCCCTCGGCCTCGGCCGTCAGCCCGTGCGGGCCGGAGCCGCCGCGGGCGAGGTTGTGCCCGTCGCGCCAGAGGCTGAGGTGGAGGTGCCCGCCGTTGCCGACCGAGCCGGCCTCGACCACCGGGGCGAAGGAGGCCCGCAGGCCGTGCCGGGCGGAGACGGCCCGGATGGTCTGGCGGACCAGGACGGTGGTGTCGGCGGCCTCGACGGGCCCCTCGGGGGCGACGGAGACCTCGAACTGGCCCGGGGCGTACTCGGGGTGGATCTGCAGCACCGTCAGGCCCTGCTCGGCGAGGGCGCGCAGCACCTCGCGCAGGTAGTCGGAGAGGTCCGTCAGCCGGTGCATGCCGTAGGCGGGACCCGCGGTCGGGAAGCGGGGCTCCTCCTGCGGCTCCCCGGCGAGCGCCACCACCCACTCGACCTCGATGCCGGCCTTGAGGGTCAGCCCGCGCCCGGCGGCGGCGGCCGTCATCCGGCGGGCGAACAGCCGCTGGCAGCCCGGGTGCGGGGAGCCCGCCTGGGTGTACCGCTCACCGGGCGCCCAGGCCCAGCCGGGCTGGGCGGCCAGCGGGACCAGCCGGTCGAGGTCCGGGTAGAGCCGGAGGTCGCCGGTGGGGCCGCCGATCAGGCGGCTGGTGACGATCGTGTCGTCGGCGAGGAAGACGTCGAAGCAGGGCGCCGCGCCGACGCCCCACTGGGCGGCGTGCACCAGGCCGGACAGCGGGACGGCCTTCACCCGCGCGATGCCCGCGTTGTCCACCCAGGTCACGGCCACCGCGTCGACCCCGGCGGGGCCGAGCCGCCCGACCGCCTCCTGCGCCCGCTCGGCGCGCTCGGCGCGCGGCGGCAGGGCGACGGCGCCGAGGGGCCCGCCGGAGGGGACGGCGGCCCCGCCGGCCGGCCCGCCCTCGGGCTCGGAGGGATCGGCGAGGCCGGCTGACGCGACGGTTCCGGTGCTCATGTCTCCATGCTGCCCCGGAGGTTGGGCCCGCGGAACTCCCCTATCGGGTGGTCCGGCCGGACACCCGTCCGCCGGTTCACTCGTCCGGGGCGAACAGGGCCACCAGGTCCCCCGCGGTGAGCCGCTCCAGGGTGTCCGGCGCCGCGTCCAGCCCGCCCGGGTAGAGCCGGTAGAGGGCGCCGCCGAGGCCGGCCGGGGCGGGCACGTCGGCGTGCACCAGGGCGGTGAACGCCCGGGCGCCGGTGAGCCGTCCGGCCAGGACGAGGGCGGTTTCGTCGGGCGGGGCGTCCTGGCGGCCGTCGGGCAGGTGCCGGGCGCGCAGCCGCTCGGCGAAGTCCGCCACCGGCTCGTCCGCGGCCCGGCGGTAGCTGTCGACCGCCCCGCCGCGGGTGCGGACCAGCACCTCGTCGGTCCGGGCGGCCGCGGTCGCGCAGGAGAGGTCCCAGAGCGTGGCGCGGGTGCCCTCGGCGAAGTGCGCCAGCACGTCGGCGGCCAGCGTGCCGATCCGCTCCCGGTGCCGCCGGACGTTGTGGAAGCCCCCGGAGGCGCTGGTGTTGAGGTCGGTCCAGGTGTAGCTGCGCCCCGTCAGGTCGACGATCATCGGCACGCAGACCTTGGCGTCGCCGCCGAGGTCCAGCCGCTGCCGGACGGCCTTCGGGTGGAAGTGGCCCCCGCGGCCGCGTGCGGACGCCTCGTCCAGCTCCATGAAGCCGGCGAAGGCGTCGGAGAGGTCCTCGAAGGGGATGTCGTTGTAGGCGAAGACGACGACCACCGCGTACCGGTCGCCGCGCGCGGCCAGCGCCGGCAGGTCGAGGTCGACGAACTCCGTGGCGCCGTGCGGCGGCGGGGCCGAGGTGAGGTCGCCGGAGTGCACCGCGGCCCGCGGTCCGTGCACCAGGTGCGTGTAGTCGCAGAGTCCGGTGAACTGCCAGTGCTCGTCGTACAGCGCGACCGAGAGGTCGAGGTCGACCCGCTGGTGCGGCTTCTGCATCCAGTGCAGGAAGAGCCGGACCCGGCGGCCGTCGGGCAGCCGCTGGACGCTGCCGCGGGGCACCGCGACCAGCGTCCTGGCGCCGGCCCGCTCGGCGAACGGCACCACCAGGTCGGCCAGGCCCTCGTCCAGCACCGCGAGGTCGAGGCGCCCGTGCCGACCGGCGCGGCGCAGCAGTTCGGCCTCGATCAGGGTGCAGACGGGTGCACTGAGCGCCACCGGGACCTCGGTGCCCCAGTCGTCGCGGGCGTGCGCCAGCGCGACCCGCCCGCGCGGGAAGTAGAGCCGGCGCTCACCCGCCTCGCGCGGAGCGCGCAGCCGCCCGTACGCGCCGAGCAGCGGGCCGGGCGCGACCCTGCGCAGCGCGGCCGGGAGCACCCCGGCGAGCTCGGCGGGCAGCGGCTCGCCGGGGCTCCAGGAGGCGTGCACCCGCAGCAGGTGGTGCAGCCGGCGGACCAGCTCGCCCGGACGGCCGGCCAGCAGCCGGACGGCGGCGGGCACGTCACCGCCGGCCAGGGCCCGCTCGACCTTGGCGGCGAAGGTGGTGACGACCAGTCGGGTGTGGCCGGCCGGGGTCTCGTTCACCCGCAGCGGCGCGGGCGCCTCGCGCAGCCGCGGGCCGAGGCCGTGGAGGTCGAGGTCGCTCCGGCGCAGGACGGCGAAGGCCGCCGCCGCGTACGGGAAGCGGTCGCGGTGCTCGTACGGGTGCAGCAGCTCGCCGGCGCGCAGCCAGGCCTGGCGGTGCCGGCCGAGGTCCTCGGCGAGGGTGCCGAGCGGGAACGCGTCGAGGACGGCCAGCAGGTCGCGGCGGAGCGGGCGGGGCAGGTTGCGCAGTCGCAGGCCCCTGGCGGTGGCGGGCAGCAGGTCGGGCTCGGCGCCGGACCAGGCCCAGACCAGCCGGAGCACGTCGGTGGCGGTCGTGAGGTGGTCGGCGAGCAGCGGACGGACGGCGTCCCGGTCCCGGTGGAGGAGGGCCGCCAGGACGGTGGCGCGGCTCTCCCGGACGGGGATGTCGGCGGGCAGCCAGCCGGCCGGGTCGGCCGGGGCGTGGCGGAGCAGCACCGCGAGGTCCTCGCGGTCCTGCGGGTTCAGCGGGGTGCGGCGTTCCAGCAGCCGGGCCAGTTCGACGGCGGCGACGGCGGCCGGGTCGCAGCCGTCGGCGAGCCGGAGCGGGCGGAGCAGCGCGTCGGCGGCGTGCTCGCGGGCGGCGTTGCGGACGGCCCGGGCGTCCAGCGGGAGGTACGTCTCCTCGTCGATCGGGACGTCGCAGAGCGGGCAGCGCCCGTGACCGGCCAGCTCCTCGTGGCACTCGGCGCAGAGCAGGTGGGCGCAGGGCGCGAGGGCGCCGATGCCGGCCTCGGCGCCGGGGCGGGCGCAGCAGCAGCACGGCTGGTTCGGCTGGTTCAGCAGGAAGGCCCGCACGTGTGCCGAGTAGAGGCTGCGGGCGTGCCGCGGCACGCCGTCGGGGAAGGTGCGGAACAGCGGCTTGTGCCTGCGGTCGGCGCCGAGTGCGGCGTCGACGCGGCGCAGCAGGGCGCCGCCGGTGTCGGCCAGGGCGGCCGGCCGCAGCCGGGCGAGTGCGGCGCGCAGCGGCCCGGTCAGGAGGTACCCGCGCTGGGCGAGGTCGGCCTCCAGGGCCACCAGCCCCTGCGCGCTCCACGGATCCGGCTCCCCCGCGGACGCCCCGCCCTCGACGACGACGGCCCCGTTCCTGCGCAGCAGCAGCGGGTCGAGACCGGTGTCGGGCGTGGCGGCGTTCTGCTTCTTCACTGGTTCTTCCCCCGGCGGATACGACGAAGCGGGGGCGGAGAGTGGGCGCACTCGGGTTCATTTGCAGTGAATGGAGAAGGAAGCACGCCGCGGAGCCGCCCCCGCGCCGCCACCCTAGCGAACCCCCCTCGATCGCCCCGAACGAATTTCCGTTCCGCCGGCGCCCGACCTCTTCCTACTGGCGGGTAGCTTCGCTACAGTGGCCGCACGCACCACCGTCGGGCTTCGGGAGCCGCACCGACGGGGTCGTCCGCAGGCGCGCACACCGCGCGGGGCGGGCGACGGTTGACGGTGCCTCCTTCACCGGCCGGTGCCGCGGATCGCGGCGGGGCCGGGCTTCTTCCCTCGTATCAGAGCCGCTTCCTTCACCTCGAGCGCCTGAGTACCACGGCACACCCGCAGCACGGCCGGAGCGGACCGGCGGCTGCGCCGGTGGCCGCAACCGTCATCTCCCAAGCCCCGCGCGCGGACCCTCCTCCGACGGCGCGTCCGTCGGAGCGCGCGCGGGCCCTCATGACAAGGAGTCAGGACAATGGAGCGTCCCTTCCCCACGGTCGCCGTGGTCGGCCTCGGCACGATGGGTGCCGGCGTCGCGGTGGCGGTCGCGAAGAGCGGCCGCCGGGTGATCGGCATCGAGGCCAACGAGGACTCCGCCGCCCGGGCGCTGGCCCGGATCGAGGAGGCGACCGCGCACGCGGTGGCCCGGGAGCGGATCACCGCGGAGGAGCGGGCCGGACTGCTCGCGCGGATCTCGGTGGGCCACGGCCTGGCGGCCGCCGCCGAGGCCGACCTGGTGATCGAGGAGGTGCCCGAGCAGCTGGAGCTGAAGCGGGAGGTCTTCGCCGAGCTGGACCGGATCTGCCCGGAGAGCACCGTGCTGGCGACCGGTACCACCGCGCTGTCGGTGACCCGGATCGCCGCCGCCACCGCCCGCCCGGAGCGCGTGCTGGGCCTGCACTTCTTCAACCCGGTGCACACCATGAAGCTGGTCGAGGTGGTCCGCACCGTGCTGACCGCCCCGCAGGTGGCCGAGGACGCCGCGGCGTTCGCCCGGGACCTCGGCAAGGAGCCGGTGGCCGCCGGCGACCGGGCCGGTTTCGTGGTGAACGGACTGCTCTTCGCGTACCTGAACCAGGCCGCCGCGATGTACGAGTCCAGGTACGCCACCCGGGAGGACATCGACGCCGCGATGCGGCTCGGCTGCGGCCTGCCGATGGGCCCGCTGGCCCTTCTCGACCTGATCGGCGTGGACACCGCCCGGACGGTGCTGGAGGCGATGTACGAGCAGTCCCGGGACCGGCTGCACGCGCCCGCGCCGATCCTCGGCCAGCTGGTCTCCGCCGGGCTGCTGGGCCGCAAGTCCGGCCGGGGCTTCTACACCTACGAGGCGCCGGGCTCCTCCCGGGCGGTCGACGCCGCCACCGGGCCGGCGCGGACGCAGGTGCCGGGCCGCGAGGTGCGCAGCGTCGGCGTCTGCGGCTCGGGCACGATGGCCACCGGCATCGTCGAGGTGTTCGCCAAGGCCGGGTACCGGGTGCTGCTGGCCGCCCGCAGCCTGGAGAAGGCCGAGAACGCCAAGGCGCAGCTGGCCAGGTCGCTGGAGCGCTCGGTCGCCAAGGGCCGGATGACCGCGGAGCAGCGGGACGCGGCGCTGGGGCTGGTGACGCCGGTCGGGCAGTACGCCGAGCTGGCCGAGGTCGACCTGGTGGTCGAGGCGGTCGCCGAGAACCTGGAGGTCAAGCGCGAGCTGTTCGCCACCCTGGACAAGATCGTCAAGCCGGGCGCGGTGCTCGCCACCACCACCTCCTCGCTGCCGGTGATCAGCTGCGCCTCGGCGACCTCGCGGCCGCAGGACGTCATCGGCATGCACTTCTTCAACCCGGCGCCGGCCATGAAGCTGGTCGAGGTGGTGTCCACCGTGCTGACCGCGCCGGACGTCACCGCGACCGTGCTGGAGCTGTGCGCCAAGGTGCGCAAGCACCCGGTGGAGTGCGGCGACCGGGCCGGTTTCATCGTGAACGCGCTGCTCTTCCCGTACCTGAACGACGCGGTGCGGATGCTCCAGGAGCACTACGCGACGGTGGACGACATCGACACCGCGATGAAGCTGGGCTGCGGCTACCCGATGGGCCCGTTCGAGCTGCTGGACGTGGTCGGCCTGGACGTCTCGCTGACCATCGAGAAGGTGCTGCACCAGGAGTTCCGCGAGCCGGGCCTGGCGGCGGCGCCGCTGCTGGAGCACCTGGTGGCGGCCGGCTGCCTCGGCCGCAAGACCGGCCGCGGCTTCCGCGACCACGCCCGCCGGTGACCGCGCCCCCGACGGGCGGCCCGGTGGCCGGCGGATCGGCGGCCTACGGGCCGTCACGGCCGGGCTGGAGCCCCGGGACGGTGTCGGCCCGCTGGCCCAGACCGGCCGTGACCGGCCCGGTCGCGCCGGTGCGGCGGGGAAGGCCCGCGGCGCCGGCCGCCGGGACGTGTAGCGTTCCGGGCATGGATCGGGTTCAGTCAGCCTCCCCGCAGCACGCCGCCGCCCCGCGCGGCGCCGACCGGCCGGCCGGGTCCGGCCCCGCCGCCCCCGACGGGGGCCCTGGCAGCCGCCGGGCGGCAGCACAGCGCCAGCAGATGCGCCAGGACCTGGCCACCGCCGCGATGGAGCTGTTCGCCTCGCAGGGCTACGAGGAGACGACGGTCGACCAGATCGCCGCGGCCGCCGGGGTGGCCCGGCGGACCTTCTTCCGGTACTTCCGGTCCAAGGAGGAGGCGATCTTCCCGGACCACGACGACACCCTGGTCCGGGTGGCCGACCTGCTGGCCAGCGCCGAGCCCGAGGAGCACCCGCTGGACGTGGTCTGCCGGGGCATCAAGGAGGTGCTGCGGATGTACGCCTCCACCCCGGCCGTCTCGGTCGCGCGGTACCAGCTGATCCGCCAGGTGCCGGCGCTGCGCGAGCGGGAGATCGCCGTGGTGGCCCGGTACGAGCGGCTGTTCACCCGGTACCTGCTCGGGCGCTTCGACACCTCGGGGGAGATCCCGGCGGGCTGGCAGCACGGCGGCGAGGACGACTCGATGCTCGCCGAGGTGTCGGCGGCGGCCGTCGTCGCCGCCCACAACCACGTGCTGCGGCGCTGGCTGCGGGCCGGCGGCCGGGGGGACGTGGAGGCACAGCTGGACCACTCCTTCGAGGTGATCCGGCGGACCTTCTGGGCGTCCTCCGCACCCGGTGCCCGCCGGCGCGGGTCGCTCGTGGCACCCGGTGCCAGTGTGACGGGACTGGAGGAGGCTGCCGCGAGCGCACTGAGTGCCAGCCCCGGAGGTGAGGTACTCATCACAGTGGCCCGGACCGACGCTCCGCTGGACGTCGTGGTGGACAGCATCAGGGCCGCGCTGAGCGGTGCCAGGGAGTCCTGACCTCCCACGTATTCGCAGGTCAGAGCAGTTCAACGCGGTTTCGAGGGCCCGTACCGGAGTGCCGGTACGGGCCCTTTCCGCGTCCGCCCGCGGCCGCTCGCACGCGGATTCGGTTCACCTGAATTGATGACACCCGGTGTCTTTACGAGTGGCACAGGGTGCCACTACGTTGTTACCCACCAGTCAGCGGCGCCGCGGCTCCCCACCTCGGCGCGCCGTCGTCCGGTGCTCCCACACCCCGGGAGCAGTGCCCAGCACTCCAGGCCCACCAGCCACACCACCCACCACCCACCTCAGCGAAGCCGGTGTCCGCTCCCGGCTCCCCCAGACGCCCTGTGCCCCCCTCACACAGGTACGCCTTCGGAGGCAGCCATGCAGGAAATCCTCGACGCGATCCTCAGCAACGACGCCACGTCGGAGGACTACGCCGCCATCAAGCTCCCCGAGTCCTACCGGGCGGTCACGCTCCACAAGGACGAGGAGCAGATGTTCGCGGGTCTCGACAGCCGCGACAAGGACCCGCGCAAGTCCCTTCACCTCGACGACGTCGCCCTGCCCGAGCTGGGCCCGGGCGAGGCCCTGGTCGCCGTCATGGCGAGCTCGGTGAACTACAACACCGTGTGGAGCTCGATCTTCGAGCCGGTCTCCACCTTCGGCTTCCTGGAGCGCTACGGCCGCCTGTCGCCGCTGACCAAGCGTCACGACCTGCCGTACCACATCCTCGGCTCGGACCTCGCGGGCGTGGTGCTGCGCACCGGCGCCGGCGTCAACGCCTGGAAGCCGGGCGACGAGGTCGTCGCCCACTGCCTCTCGGTCGAGCTGGAGTCCCCGGACGGCCACAACGACACGATGATGGACCCGGAGCAGCGCATCTGGGGCTTCGAGACCAACTTCGGCGGCCTGGCCCAGCTCGCGCTGGTGAAGACCAACCAGCTGCTGCCCAAGCCGAAGCACCTCACCTGGGAGGAGGCCGCCTCCCCCGGCCTGGTCAACTCCACCGCCTACCGCCAGCTCGTCTCGCAGAACGGCGCGGGCATGAAGCAGGGCGACAACGTGCTGATCTGGGGCGCCAGCGGCGGCCTCGGCTCGTACGCCACCCAGTACGCGCTGGCCGGCGGCGCCACCCCGATCTGCGTGGTCTCCAACGAGTCCAAGGCCGAGATCTGCCGCGCCATGGGCGCCGAGGCGATCATCGACCGCTCCGCCGAGGGCTACAAGTTCTGGAAGGACGAGAACAACCAGGACCCGCGCGAGTGGAAGCGCCTGGGCTCCAAGATCCGCGAGTTCACCGGCGGCGAGGACGTGGACATCGTCTTCGAGCACCCGGGCCGCGAGACCTTCGGTGCCTCGGTCTACGTCACCCGCAAGGGCGGCACCATCGTCACCTGCGCCTCGACCTCCGGCTTCATGCACCAGTACGACAACCGCTACCTGTGGATGTCGCTGAAGCGCATCGTCGGCTCGCACTTCGCCAACTACCGCGAGGCGTTCGAGGCCAACCGCCTGGTCGCCAAGGGCAAGATCCACCCGACCCTGTCCAAGGTCTACTCCCTGGAGGAGACCGGCCAGGCCGCCCTCGACGTGCACCAGAACAAGCACCAGGGCAAGGTCGGCGTCCTCTGCCTGGCGCCCGAGGAGGGCATGGGCGTGCGCGACCACGAGCTGCGCGCCAAGCACCTCCCGGCGATCAACCGCTTCCGGGACATCTGACATGGCCGACCGTGACCGTCCCTGGCTGATGCGCACGTACGCGGGGCACTCGACCGCGAGCGACTCCAACGCGCTCTACCGGCGGAACCTCGCGAAGGGCCAGACCGGCCTCTCGGTCGCCTTCGACCTGCCGACCCAGACCGGCTACGACTCCGACCACATCCTCGCCCGCGGCGAGGTCGGCCGGGTCGGCGTGCCGGTGGGCCACGTCGGGGACATGCGCACCCTGTTCGACGGCATCCCGCTCGAACAGACCAACACCTCGATGACGATCAACGCCACCGCGATGTGGCTGCTGGCGCTCTACCAGGTGGTCGCCGAGGAGCAGGGTGCCGACGTCGCCAGGCTCACCGGCACCACCCAGAACGACATCGTCAAGGAGTACCTCTCGCGCGGGACGCACGTCTTCCCGCCCGGGCCGTCGGTGCGCCTGATCACCGACATGATCGCCTACACGGTCGGCAACATCCCCAAGTGGAACCCGATCAACATCTGCAGCTACCACCTCCAGGAGGCCGGGGCCACCCCGGTCCAGGAGATCGCCTACGCGATGTGCACCGCCATCTCGGTGCTGGACGCGGTCCGCGACTCCGGCCAGGTGCCGGCCGAGCGGATGGGCGAGGTGGTCGCCCGGATCTCCTTCTTCGTCAACGCCGGCGTGCGCTTCGTCGAGGAGATGTGCAAGATGCGCGCCTTCGCCCAGCTCTGGGAGAAGGTCACGCTGGAGCGGTACGGCATCCAGGACGCCAAGCAGCGGCGGTTCCGCTACGGCGTCCAGGTCAACTCGCTGGGCCTGACCGAGGCGCAGCCGGAGAACAACGTCCAGCGGATCGTGTTGGAGATGCTCGCCGTCACCCTCTCCAAGGACGCCCGCGCCCGGGCCGTCCAGTTGCCGGCCTGGAACGAGGCCCTCGGCCTGCCCCGGCCCTGGGACCAGCAGTGGTCGCTGCGCATCCAGCAGGTGCTCGCCTACGAGTCCGACCTGCTGGAGTACGGGGACATCTTCAACGGCTCGGAGGTGATCGAGGCCAAGACCGCCGCGCTGCTCGCCGGCGCCGAGGCCGAGATCGCCAAGGTGCTGGAGATGGGCGGGGTGATCCCCGCCGTCGAGTCCGGCTACCTGAAGTCCAACCTGGTCGCCTCGCACGCCGCCCGCCGGGCCCGGATCGAGTCCGGCGAGGACAAGATCATCGGTGTCAACTGCTTCGACACCACCGAGGAGAGCCCGCTCACGGCCGACCTCGACACCGCGATCATGGTGGTCGACCCGGCCTCCGAGCAGTCCGTCCTCGCCAACCTGGAGAAGTGGCGCGCGCAGCGCGACGAGAGCGCCGCCCTGCGCGCCCTGGAGGAGCTCAAGGCCGTCGCCGCCACCGACGCCAACCTGATGGCCCCGACGCTCGCCTGCGCCCGTGCCGGGGTCACCACCGGCGAGTGGTCCTTCGCCCTGCGCGAGGTCTTCGGCGAGTACCGCGCGCCCACCGGCGTCGGCGGCGCCCCGGTCGCGGTCGCGGCCGAGCCCGGCGGCGAGCTGGCCGCGGTCCGCGAGGCGGTCGCCGCTACCGCCGCCGAGCTGGGCAGCGGCAAGCTGCGCCTGCTGGTCGGCAAGCCCGGCCTGGACGGGCACTCCAACGGCGCCGAGCAGATCGCCGTCCGGGCCCGCGACGCCGGGTTCGAGGTGGTCTACCAGGGCATCCGGCTGACGCCCGAGCAGATCGTCTCCGCCGCCGTCGCGGAGGACGTGCACTGCGTCGGCCTGTCGATCCTCTCGGGGGCCCACTCCGAGCTCGTGCCCGACGTCCTTCACCGGCTGCGCCGGGCCGGGGTGGAGGATGTCCCGGTGATCGTGGGTGGCATCATCCCGGCAGCGGACGGCGAGGCCCTCAAGGCCGCCGGCGTCGCCGCCGTGTTCACCCCGAAGGACTTCGGCATCACGACCATCATCGGCCGGATCGTGGACGAGATCCGGCTGGCCAACCGGCTCCAGCCCTGGACGCCCGCACCCGCGACCACCAGCTGACCACTGGAAGGAACTGAACCACCCTCATGAGCAACGTCAACCGTCTGCGCCCCCGCCGCTCCTGCCTCGCCGTGCCGGGCTCCAACCCGCGCTTCCTGGAGAAGGCCCAGGGCCTCCCGGCCGACCAGGTCTTCCTGGACCTGGAGGACGCCTGCGCCCCCCTGGTCAAGGAGAGCGCCCGGCACAACATCGTCGACGCGCTGAACAACGGCGACTGGGGCAAGAAGACCAAGGTCGTCCGGGTCAACGACTGGACCACCCACTGGACGTACCGCGACGTGATCACGGTCGTCGAGGGCGCCGGCCCGAACCTCGACTGCATCATGCTGCCCAAGGTCCAGGACGCCGAGCAGGTCAAGGCGCTCGACCTGCTGCTCACCCAGATCGAGAAGACCATGGGCTTCGAGGTCGGCAAGATCGGCATCGAGGCGCAGATCGAGAACGCCAAGGGCCTGATCAACGTCGACGCGATCGCCGAGGCCTCCCCGCGGCTGGAGACCATCATCTTCGGCCCGGCCGACTTCATGGCCTCGATCAACATGAAGTCCCTGGTGGTCGGCGAGCAGCCGGCGGGCTACCCGGCCGACGCCTACCACTACATCCTGATGCGCATCCTGATGGCCGCCCGCGCCAACGACCTCCAGGCGATCGACGGCCCCTACCTGCAGATCCGCAACCAGGAGGGCTACCGCGAGGTGGCCGGCCGCGCCGCCGCGCTCGGCTTCGACGGCAAGTGGGTGCTCCACCCGGACCAGGTCGCCGCCGCGAACGAGATCTTCTCGCCCTCGCAGGAGGACTACGACCACGCCGAGCTGATCCTCGACGCGTACGACTGGTGCACCTCCGAGGCGGGCGGCGCCAAGGGTTCCGCGATGCTCGGCGACGAGATGATCGACGAGGCCAGCCGCAAGATGGCCCTGGTCATCGCGGGCAAGGGCCGGGCCGCCGGTTTCCAGCGCACCTCCAAGTTCGAGCCCCCGCAGGCCTGACCCCCTAAGGACCACTGAGATGCAGTTCGGACGCACCTACGAGGAGTTCGAGGTCGGGGCGGTCTACAAGCACTGGCCCGGCAAGACGGTCACCGAGTACGACGACCACCTCTTCTGTCTGCTCACCATGAACCACCACCCGCTCCACATGGACACGAACTATGCGGAGAAGACGACGGACTTCGGCAAGAACGTCGTGGTGGGCAACTACATCTACTCGCTGCTGCTCGGCATGTCCGTCCCGGACGTCTCCGGCAAGGCGATCGCCAACCTGGAGATCGAGTCGCTGCGGCACGTGGCGCCGACCTTCCACGGCGACACCATCTACGGCGAGACGACGGTGCTCGACAAGTGGCCGTCCAAGTCCAAGGACGACCGGGGCATCGTCTACGTCGAGACCAAGGGGTACAAGCAGGACGGCACGGTCGTCTGCATCTTCCGCCGGAAGGTGATGGTGCCGACCGAGACGTACATCAAGGAGCGGGGCGGCGAGCAGCCCGGCCGTCCCACTCCCCTCTCCTGAGCCCGGGAGACCCACCGACCACGGAGCTCCCTGCACCTCGGAGCTCCTGGACCCCGGACGGGTAGGCCGCCGTCATCGGCCGATCCCCACCCGGAACGGGGGCCCTGCTGCCGCAGCCACGCCGGCAGGGCCCCCGGCAATCCCCCCCCGCTCTTCGCCCCCCACCCTCTTTTCTCTTCGCCACAGGAGCCGCACGATGGGACGCCTCGCACAGACCGACGGCCTCACCGAGATCCAGCGGGACATCCTCGCCACCGTGCGGGATTTCGTCGACAAGGAGATCATTCCGGTCGCGACCGAGCTGGAGCACAAGGACGAGTACCCGACCGCCATCGTCGAGGGCATGAAGCAGCTCGGCCTCTTCGGGCTCACCATCCCCGAGGAGTACGGCGGCCTCGGCGAGTCGCTGCTCACCTACGCCCTCGTGGTGGAGGAGATCGCCCGCGGCTGGATGTCCGTCTCCGGCATCGTCAACACGCACTTCATCGTGGCGCACATGATCAACGCGCACGGCACCCAGGAGCAGAAGGACTACTTCCTGCCGAAGATGGCGGCCGGCGAGATCCGCGGCGCCTTCTCGATGTCCGAGCCCGGCCTCGGCTCGGACGTCTCGGCCATCTCCACCAAGGGCGTCAAGGACGGCGACTTCTACGTCCTCAACGGCCAGAAGATGTGGCTCACCAACGGCGGCACGTCCACCCTGGTCGCGGTGCTCTGCAAGACCGACGAGGGCGGCAACAGCCCGTACAAGAACATGACCACCTTCCTGATCGAGAAGACGGCGGGCTTCGGCCCGAACCCGACCGTCCCCGGCCTCACCGTGCCCGGGAAGATCGAGAAGATGGGCTACAAGGGCGTCGACACCACCGAGCTGGTGCTCCAGGACGTCCGCATCCCGGCCGACCGCATCCTCGGCGGCGTCCCGGGCAAGGGCTTCTACCAGATGATGGACGGCGTCGAGGTCGGCCGGGTCAACGTGGCCGCCCGCGGCTGCGGCGTCGCGCGGCGCGCCTTCGAGCTGGGCATCTCCTACGCCCAGCAGCGCTCGACCTTCGGCAAGAAGATCGCCGAGCACCAGGCGATCCAGTTCAAGCTCGCCGAGATGGCCACCAAGGTCGAGGCCGCCCACCAGATGATGGTGATGGCCGCCCGCAAGAAGGACAGCGGCGAGCGCAACGACCTCGAGGCCGGCATGGCCAAGTACCTCGCCTCCGAGTACTGCAAGGAGGTCGTCGAGGACGCCTTCCGCATCCACGGCGGCTACGGCTTCTCCAAGGAGTACGAGATCGAGCGCCTCTACCGCGAGGCCCCGATGCTGCTCATCGGTGAAGGTACTGCGGAGATCCAGAAGATGATCGTCGGCCGCCGCCTGCTGGAGGAGTACCGCATCGCGGAGTGACCAACGGTGCCCGGCCCCGGCGCGGTGACGCGCCGCGGGGCCGGGCCGACGGCCCGATGACGGCCGGAAGACGGGCGTGCGGGCCCGTCCCGGCATCCCGCCGTGCCCACCACGGCCCCGGCCTGGTCCGCCTGGGGCCCCGGCACGGCTCCCGAAGCGGCCGCAGGGCGTACAGCTGCTGTCACGCGCCTTGCGGCCGCTTCGGCGCACCCTCGTGCGCCGCCGGCGAACGGCGCCGCGCCGCGCCCGGTTCCGTAGGCCCGTCCGTTGAGACATGAGTCACCAGCCCTGCCCGGACCCTTGGGAACCGGAGCGGGGCGAGCTACGGTCGTATACCAAGGAGGCGCAACGACGCCTCACGCAGGACACATGAACGAGCAGGCGGGTTGCCCACCCACCGTGTGCTCCCGATAGCATCCACCGGGACAGCAGCCGTCCCTCTATTACTCGATCCCCGCGGTGGCCCCCGTCCAGCGGCCATGTTCCCCCGCGACAAAGGTCTTCGATGCCCATCAGCCCGTCCCCTCACACCTCCGTCACGGACCGCGATGCCCTCGCACCCACGACGGCCGGTCGGCGACCCCGCGTGACCATCGCGCGCGGAGCCACCCCCTGGTTCGTCCCCACTCTCGCCACGGCCGCCGTGACCACCGCCCTCACCCGGCGCAGTGGCAAGTGGGCCCTGGCGGCGGTACCCGCCTGTGCGCTCGGCGCGGGCATGCTGTGGTTCTTCCGCGACCCCGAGCGTGAGATCGGCACGGGCAGAGTGATCTCCCCCGCCGACGGCGTGGTGCAGAGCATCGACGCCTGGCCGGACGGCCGCACCCGGGTGGCGATCTTCATGAGCCCGCTCAACGTCCACGTCAACCGGGCGCCCCTGCCCGGCACGGTGGCGTCGGTGGAGCACGTCGCGGGCGGTTTCGTGCCCGCGTTCAACAAGGACAGCGACCAGAACGAGCGGGTCGTCTGGCACTTCGACACCGAACTCGGCGACATCGAGATGGTGCAGATCGCGGGGGCCGTGGCCCGCCGGATCGTGCCGTACGTGGACGCCGGTACCAAGGTCGAGCAGGGCGATCGGATCGGTCTGATCCGCTTCGGGTCCCGGGTCGACACCTACCTGCCGGCCGGCGTCGAGGTCGGCGTCGAGGTCGGCCAGAAGACCACAGCCGGGGTGACTCGCCTTGACCGTGACTGAACCTGAGACCATCGTCGGCCTAGACGACGAGGAGACGGCCCTGCGCCGTCGCCGCTGGGCGCGCGACCGTGAGCTGCGTGCTCCGCGCTCCCCGCAGCACTTGTCCACCGCCGACTTCCTGACCCTGGGGAACGCCGTCTGCGGCTTCCTGGCGATCTACTCGATCACCACCGGGGTCCTCGTCCCGCACATCACCAACCCGGACGCCGCTCCGGACAAGCACAGCGCCGCCACCGCGGTGACGCTGCTGCTGATCGGTTCGATGTGCGACCTCTTCGACGGGCTGGTGGCGCGCAAGCTGCGCTCCTCCGCCCTCGGGGCCGAACTCGACAACCTGGCCGACCTGATCAGCTTCGGCATCGCGCCGGCCTACTTCGTCGCGGTCTGGGGCATGGTCTCGCCGGGCTCCGACAGCCGGCTCTCGGCCCTGATCGCACTGACGGTGCTGCTGTCCGTGGTGCTGCGGCTGGCCCGCTTCTCGGCCGTGAAGATGCGGCCCGGGGTGTTCCAGGGCATGCCCTGCCCGATGGGCGCCATGACGGTGATCGCCATCGTGCTGCTGGACCCGCCGTTCCTGCCCGGCCTGCTGGCCATCGCGGGCACCGCGTACCTGATGATGAGCCGGATCGAGTACCCGAAGCCGCAGGGGCTGCTGGCCACCGCCACGCTCTGCTGGATCGTCCTCTCGATCGGCTGCCTGGCGGCCTGGGCGACCGGCCTCAAGGGCGGCGACTACCTGCTGCACATCGGCGCCTACGGCCAGATCACGCTGGCCGCGATGGCCCCGCTGCTGGTCATCCGGCGCAAGGTCGGCCAGAAGGTCGGGGACGTGCGGGCGCGCCGCGCCGAGTCACGGCTCGACTGATCACGACACGCACGACGAAGGGCCCGGATCCGGTGAACGGATCCGGGCCCTTCGTCGTACCCGGGGTCGTGCGGGCGGTGCGGTTGTTCAGGCGGTGCGGTTGCCCGGGCCGCTCAGGCTCACGGCTCAGGCCCGGACGGCTCAGGCCCACGCCCAGACGGCTCAGGCGCCGCCGCGGTGGACGCTGAAGGCCGAACGGCGGGCCGCGCGGGCCACTCCCGGGTCCGGGTGGACCCCGGAGACGGCGGTCAGCACCGAGGCGGCCCGGGGGTGCCCGGACTGCCGGGCGCGGGCGAACAGCCGGACCGGGTCACCGGCCGAGGCGCCCTCGACGTGGCCGACCAGCAGCTCGGTCTCCCCGTGGTCCAGCACGGCCGCGGCGGTGTCCACCCAGAGCCAGGCGGCGTCCTCCGCGCCGAGCACGTCCGCCGGGGCGACGCCCTCGTCCGACTGCTCGGCCAGCCAGAGCAGCGCGTACGGGCGCAGCACCGGCTCGTCGACGGCGGCCCGGACGGCCTGCTCGGCGGTGGAACCGGCCACGCGCAGCGCCTCGAAGGCGAGGCCGCGCACCAGGGCGTCGTCGCCCTGCGCGGCGTCCAGCAGCTCGGCCACCGCCCGGTCGGCCGGGCGGGCGGCCACCCAGGCGCGGAACTCGGCGCGGGCCGGGCCCGGCGAGTAGTCGGCGCAGGCGTTGAGCAGTTCGAAGGCGCTCTGCTCGATGTGCCCGGCGGCGGTCTGCGCGACGGTGCAGATCTCCTCCAGCTTGGCCCGCACCGCCCAGTGCCCCAGCGGGGACAGCTCGGCGGCCTCGTCCTTGCGGACCACCGCGCCGACGGCGGCGAGGCCGTCCAGCATCCAGTCCAGGACGGCGGCGACGTCGGCGGTCGCGGCCGGGGTGTCGATCTGCGGCTCGCGGCAGGTGCCGCGGACGGCCGAGACGGCGGACGCGGCGTGCGGCACGGGCGACAGGCCCAGCGCACCGGTACCGCCGCCCACCCGGCGCTCGTCCAGGCCCCGGCGCAGCAGCTCCAGCAGCTCGCTGTCGGCGACCGGGCCGGCCACCAGGTGCAGGAAGGAGAGCAACTGCGGCGCCTGGTCGACGGCCTGCCCGGCGAGCATCGCGAAGACGCCGCGCAGGGCGGCCGGCGGTACCGGGGCGAGCAGCGTCCAGGCGTCGAACAGCGCCGACCAGCCGCGGACCACGGCCTCGTCGTCGTGTTCCCAGGCGTGCAGGCGCCAGCCGGGGGCGGCGCCGCCGTCCCTGGCCTCGACCAGGCCGACGAGCAGGGCCTGGCCCCACGCGTTGGCGGCGGCACCGACCGTCATGGCCAGCGCGCGGCCGGCGGCGCGGGCGTCCTCGGGGAGCAGCTCGCCGCGCTTGTCGACCTCGGAGAGTTCGCCGGCCCAGCGGGCGATGCGGACGGCGTCGACCAGCATCCGGCGGGCCAGCGGGGCGAGCTCGGCAGGAGCGGGGAAGCCCTCGGGCACCGGGACCCGGCCGCGGCCGGGGGCGGGTGCGGGGCCTCGTCGGCGGGGTACGCCGGTGCCCGGCCGGGCGCCGGCGGGGCGGTAGGCCGTTCCGGGGAGACGGGTCACCGTCGCACCGGAACCGATCGTCGGCGGGAGCGGGGCATCACGGTCGCGCGGGTTCCGAGACGTCACGTCGTGCAGTCTTCCCCTTGTACCGGCCATCTGTCACATCCGGTTCGCCGCGGGCTCCGGGAGGCGGGCGCGGGGGGTCCACAAGATCGGGCAACAGAGGCCAAACCGCCTGGCCGGATCTGTATGTCGTGATCATGTCAGGGACACCGGGGGCGGCCGCCCGGCGGTCACGGGAGGGGGCGGAGGGCCACCTGGGGCCGGAGGAACGGTGGGCTAGAGGAACGGTGTGAGCCAGCGGCGGAGCTGCTCCTCGTAGCGGGCGGGGTCGGCGTTCCAGAGGGCGGCGTGGTCGCCGCCGGGGACCGGCTGGAGGCTGACCACGTCGGAGCGGCGCCCGGCCAGCCGCGCGGCGGCCCGCCAGGGCGCCACGGGGTCGTCGGGGCCGTGCAGGACGAGGGTCGGCACCCGAAGGTCGGTACCGTCCGCGATCCGGGCGAAGTCGGCCAGGTCGACGCCGGTCCGTCCCTCCACCGCCAGGGCGCCGAGCTCGGCGGCGGTGCCGCGGTAGCCGGAGCGGGCGGCGCCCCGGCGGGCGGTGGCGGGCAGGTCGAGAACGGGCGAGTCCAGGATCAGACTGCTGACCGAGGAGGCCCAGGCGGACCGGGCGGCGGTCTGCAGGGCGATCGTGGCGCCGAGCGACCAGCCGTAGAGGACGACCCTCCCGGCGCCGCTGTCCAGGGCGAGCCGCACGGCCGCCTCGACGTCCCGCCACTCGGTCTCGCCGAAGTGGTCGAGCCCGTCGGGGGAGGCGGGGGCGCCCGCGTCGCCGCGGTAGGTGACGGCGAGAGCGGGCAGGCCGAGCCGGTCCAGCAGCGGGAGCACCGGGAGGACCTGCTGCCGGTCGGCGCCGGAGCCGTGGACCAGGACGACCCAGGTGCCGCGCTTGCCGTCCAGGTACCACGCGGGCAGGGCGCCCAGCTCGCCCGCGGCGGCGGTCTCGGAGAACGGCAGGCCGAGGGCGGTGGTCGGGTCGCCCGTGTGGACGCGGGGGGTGAAACGGACCACGGTGCCGGAGGTCAGGGTGCCGCGGTCGGCGCGGACCAGCCGCCGGGTGACGCCCTGCGCGTCCTCGTGCAGGACCTCCTCGACCACGGCGTGCCCGCCGTCCCCCCACTCGACGGCCCAGCGGCCGGGGCGGATGCTCTCCGGACTGCGGGTGAAGGTGACGCGCCCGGAGGCGAGGGCCTTGACCAGGACGGGGCCGGCGGGTCGGCCCGGGGCCTTCACCCGGTGGACCATCCGCTCGGACGCCCTCCGGCCGATGACCAGCACGGCGGCCCCGGCACCGGCACCGATGGCGGCGGCCGCCACGACGGCTGCGGTTCCCCAACGCATATCGCTCCCCGCTCTGTAGGTCGCGGACTGGGCAGTGTGCCCACCAGTCCACTCGCGGAGGCGGCGGCCGGCCACCGGACACGGCCGTCCGGGTCACACCGGGCCACACCGGGCCCCCGGGCCGCACCGGGACCCACCGGGACCCACCGGGACGCCCGTCACGCCGAGGAGCACCGGCCGCACCGGGACGGGGTCACCTCGGCACGGCATCGTCTCGGCACCTGGCCCGGCTTCACCTCGGCACCTCGACACGGCTTCACCTCGGCGCGGCGTCGCCGCGGGGTGCGGCCCTCCGGTCAGACCGGGATCTCGGTGTCCCGCCGGCCGAGCAGCTCCCAGAACCGCTCGTCGAGCGGCTGCTCCCGCCCCGCGGAGTGCCGCGCCGCCGGGGCCGGGGAGCCCCAGCTGCCCGCGCCCCAGTGGGAGGAGACCTGGTTCTCGTTCTGCAGCACCGCCAGCACGGCGGCGAGGTCCTCCTCGTGCACCGGCACGATCCGGCCGATCGCCCGGACCTGCGCCTGCCAGCGGCCGTCCACGCACTGCCGCAGCCGCTGGTCCAGCTCGTCCCGACGGCCCGTCACCGCGACCAGCTCGCGCAGTGTCAGGCCGAGCACCCGGGCGAGCGCGTGGGTCTGCTCCTCGTCGCCGTCCCAGCGGTCGGTGGCCTCGGCCCGCTGGTAGTGCGGCAGCGGCATGCCGATCCGGCGGGCGGCGTTCTCCTGGCCGAGCTCGCGGGCGACCCGGAAGTCCCGCAGCCGGGCCGGGCGGACCCCCATCAGCTGGGCCGGCGGGCACCAGAGGGCGCGGGCCAGCGCGATGAACTCCTCCTCGGCGGGGCGCAGCTCGCCGCCCTCCCAGCCGAGCACGTGGGCGGGCACCAGCCGGACCCCGTGCGCGGCCATGCCCTCGACCACCTGTTCCGGGGTCAGGCCGAGGCCGGCGCGGTGCGCGCGGGCGGCCGCGGGCGAAAAGGGCACCGGAGGGACGGCGGGGGGCTGTCTGCGTCGCATGGGACCCGACGGTAGGGGCTGGTGGTTCGGTGCCCCAGCCGCCGAACGCACGAAGCACCGCTGTAGGGGTCTACATGCCGCTGGACGATCACACAGGCTGTCATGCCCCTGCGGGGGGTGATGATCAGAGGTAGCGACGGGGCCGAAACCGGGGCGGGAACCGTGCAGACCGTGTGACCAACCCCTCCGTGACCTTGGTTGACTCGCGGTTCGGCCGCGTGATGGGATCCTTCAGCCAATACGGAGGCATGCAGAGGAAGCCGGTGCGAGTCCGGCGCGGTCCCGCCACTGTCACCGGGGAGCACGTTCGGAACAGCCACGGCGGGCCGTCAGAAGCCGCTGGAAGGCCCGGGGGTGCGTCCGACCCGGAAGCCAGGAGACTCTCGCCCCCGGTACGTCGATCCAGGGCGCGGACCCTGAGTGAGGACACGCACGCGATGCAGGCTGCCCCGACCTTCCGAGCCCTCTGCTGTCCGTCGTGCGCCCGCTGACCCGCGCCGCGGCCTTCGCCGTGGGCGCCGTCGCGGGGTACCTCGCCGACGCCCGGTTCGCCGACCCGCGCCGCGGCCACCCGGTGGCCGTCTTCGGCAGTACGGCCGGCCGGCTGGAGAAGCGGCTCTGGCGCGACGACCGGGCCGTCGGCACCGCCTACACCGCACTCTGCGTGGGCGCCGTCGCCGCCGGTGCGGTGGCCGCCGAGCGCGTCCTCGGCCGCCGCCCGGCGGGGCGGGCCGCGCTGGCCGCCGCCGCGACCTGGACGGTGCTCGGCGGCACCTCGCTGACCCGCGAGGCCCGGACCATCGGCCGCTCGCTCGCCGCGGGGGACCTGACGGCGGCCCGCGAGCGGCTGCCGCACCTGTGCGGGCGCGACCCGAGCGCGCTGGACGAGCAGCAGATCGCCCGCGCGGTGGTCGAGTCGGTCGCCGAGAACACCGCCGACGCCGTGGTCAACGCGCTGGTCTGGGGCGCGGTCGCGGGCACACCCGGGCTGCTGGCGTTCCGGGCCGTCAACACCCTGGACGCGATGGTCGGCCACCGCTCGCCGCGGCACGCCCGGTTCGGCTGGGCCTCGGCCCGGCTGGACGACGTGGCGGGCTGGCCCGGCGCCCGGCTGACCGCCCTGCTGACGGTGGCCGCCGCGCCCGAGCCCCGGACCGCCTGGCGGGTCTGGCGGCGGGACGGCTCCGCACACCCGAGCCCCAACGCGGGCCAGGCCGAGTCGGCCTTCGCCGGCGCGGTCGGCGTCCGCCTCGGCGGCACCCTGCGGTACGGGGACGGGGCCTCCCCCGGGCCGGGGGTCCCCCCGGCCGAGGGCTGGGGAAGGGTCGAGCACCGGCCGGTGCTGGGCGGGGAGCTGCGGCCGGTCGGGGTGGACGACATCGAGCGGGCCTGTGTGCTGTCCCGGAGGGTGGGCGCGCTGGCGCTGGGTACGACCGTCGCCGGGCACCTGCTGCTCCGGGCGGCCCTCAGGAGGGGAAAGGCATGAGCAACGCACTGCTGGTCGCCGGAACGACCTCGGACGCGGGCAAGAGCGTGGTCACCGCGGGCATCTGCCGCTGGCTGGCCCGCCAGGGTGTCGGCGTCGCGCCGTTCAAGGCGCAGAACATGTCGCTGAACTCCTTCGTCACCGCCGACGGCGCCGAGATCGGCCGTGCCCAGGCGATGCAGGCCCAGGCCGCCAAGGTGGAGCCCGAGGCGGCGATGAACCCGGTGCTGCTCAAGCCGGGCGCGGACGGCCGCAGCCAGGTGGTGCTGCTCGGCAGACCCGTCGCCGAGGTCGGCGCGCTGGACTACCGCGAGCGCAAGCCCGTCCTGCTGGAGCGCGCCCTGGAGTGCCTGGCCGACCTGCGCCGCCGCTACGACGTGGTGGTCTGCGAGGGCGCCGGCTCGCCCGCCGAGATCAACCTGCGCGACCGCGACATCGCCAACATGGGCCTGGCGACCGCCGCCGGACTACCCGTCGTGGTGGTCGGCGACATCGACCGCGGCGGGGTGTTCGCCGCGATGTACGGGACGCTGGCACTGCTCTCGGCGGAGGACCAGCGGCACGTGGCCGGCTGGTTCGTCAACAAGTTCCGGGGCGACGCGCGGCTGCTCGCGCCCGGCCTGGAGATGCTGCGCGAGCTGACCGGCCGCCCGGTGCTGGGCACCCTGCCGATGCTGCCGGACCTCTGGCTGGACGCCGAGGACTCGCTCGACCTGTCGACCGTGGTCGACCGGACCGCCGGGCGCGGGCCGCTCGGCGCGGACGTGCTGCGGGTGGCCGTGGTGCGCTTCCCCCGGCTTTCCAACTTCACCGACCTGGACGCGCTGGCCCAGGAGCCGGGCGTCCTGGTCCGCTGGGCCACCCGGCCCGAGGAGCTGGCCGACGCCGACCTGGTCGTGCTGCCCGGCACCCGGGCCACCGTCGCCGACCTCGCCTGGCTGCGCGAGCGCGGCCTGGAGCCGGCGATCAAGGCGCGGGCGGCGGCGGGGCTGCCGGTCCTCGGGGTCTGCGGCGGCTACCAGATGCTGGCGCGGGAGATCGTGGACGAGGTCGAGTCGAAGGCCGGCGCCGTCGACGGCCTCGGGCTGCTGCCCACGCACGTCCGGTTCGGCGCCGAGAAGGTGCTCGGCCGGCCGGTCGGCGAGGCGTACGGGCAGCGCGTCGAGGGGTACGAGATCCACCACGGGATCGTCGCGGTGGAGGGCGGCGAGGCCTTCCTGGACGGCTGCCGGGTGGGCTCGGTCTGGGGGACGACCTGGCACGGCGCGCTGGAGAACGACGGGTTCCGGCGCGAACTGCTGCGCGAGGTGGCCGGGTTGTCGGGCCGGGCGTTCACGCCCGCGCCGGACGTCTTGTTCGCCGAGGCGCGCGAGGCCCGGCTCGACCGGCTGGGCGACCTGATCGAGGAGCACGCGGACACCGACGCGCTGTGGAAGCTGATCGAGGGCGGGGTGCCGGCCGCGGGTTCGCTGCCGTTCCTTCCGCCCGGGGCCCCCTTGGAGAATCATGAGTGACGTCCGCTACCCCTTCACCGCGATCGTCGGCATGGCCGACCTGCGGCTCGGGCTGCTGCTCAACGCGGTCTCCCCGGCCGTCGGCGGCGTGCTGGTGCGCGGCGAGAAGGGCACCGCCAAGTCGACCATGGTGCGCGCGCTGGCCGGCCTGCTGCCGTCCATCGCCACCGTCGACGGCTGCCGCTTCGCCTGCGACCCGGGCGCGCCGGACCCGCACTGCCCGGACGGCCCGCACGCCGGCGGCGCCTCGTCCGAACGCCCGGCCCGGCTGGTCGAGTTGCCGGTCGGCGTCTCCGAGGACCGGATCGTCGGCTCGCTCGACCTGGAGCGGGCGCTCGCCGAGGGCGTCAAGGCGTACGAGCCGGGGCTGCTGGCCCAGGCGCACCGCGGCGTGCTCTACATCGACGAGGTCAACCTGCTCCAGGACCACGTGGTGGACCTGCTGCTGGACGCCGCCGCGATGGGCCGCTCCTACGTCGAGCGCGAGGGCGTCTCGGTGCGGCACGCGGCGAGGTTCCTGCTGGTCGGCACGATGAACCCGGAGGAGGGCGAGCTGCGGCCGCAGTTGCTCGACCGGTTCGGCCTGACCGTCGAGATCGCCGCCACCCGCGACCCGGCGGAGCGCGCCGAGGTGGTCCGCCGCCGGCTGGCGTACGACGCCGACCCGGCCGGCTTCGCCGCGCGGTTCGCCGAGGACGAGCGGGAGCTCGCGCTGCGGATCACCGCCGCCCGCGAGCTGCTGCCGAAGGTCGGGCTCACCGATGTGGCGCTGCGTCAGATCACCGCCGTCTGCGCGGCGTTCGAGGTGGACGGGCTGCGTGCGGACATCGTGATGGCGCGCACCGCCGTCGCCCTGGCCGCCTGGGCGGGGCGCACCGAGGTGCTGGAGGAGGACGTCCGCCAGGCCGCCCGGCTGGCACTGCCGCACCGCCGCCGTCGCAACCCCTTCGACGCGCCGGGGCTGGACGAGGAGCAGCTGGAGCGGACGCTGGAGGAGCACGCCCAGCCGGAGGTGCCGCAGTCCGGGGAACCGGAGGGCGAGGACCCTCGGCCCGGGGAGCCGGAGGGCGACGGGCCCGAGGACGACGGCCCGGGCCCCGACGGCGGCGGCCCCGACAACGGCGGTGGCGGCGGCGCGCCCGAGCCCGCCGGGCCTGAGGCCCCCGCGGGCACCGACGCCCCCGCCCCCGCGGACGCCCCCGAGGCCCCCGGGCAGCAGCCGGTGCCGGCTCAGCACCCGGCCCCCGCACGGGAGTCCGCCCCGGTGGCGGCCGACGAGCCGTACCGGACCAGGCTGTTCAAGGTGGACGGCACCGGGAAGGGCGCCCAGGGCCGCCGCTCCCCCGCCGAGACCGACGGCGGCCACGCCATCCGCGCCCGCCGCCCGCAGGGCCGGCTGGCGCACCTGCACCTGAGCGCCACCCTGCAGGCCGCCGCGCCGCACCAGGTGGCGCGCGGCCGGGCGTCCCGGGCGCTGCTGCTGCACAAGGACGACTTCCGCGAGCAGGTCCGCCAGGGCCGGGAGTCCAACCTGGTGCTCTTCGTGGTGGACGCCTCCGGCTCGATGGCGGCCCGGCAGCGGATGACCGCCGTCAAGGGCGCGGTGCTCTCGCTGCTGATGGACGCCTACCAGCGCCGCGACAAGATCGGCATGATCACCTTCCGCGGCGCCTCAGCCGAGCTGGCGCTGCCGCCCACCTCGTCCGTCGAGGTCGGCGCGGCCCGCCTGGAGTCGCTGCCCACCGGCGGCCGGACCCCGCTGGCGGCCGGACTGCTGCGGGCGCACGAGGTGCTGCGGGTCGAGCGGATGCGGGACCCGCACCGCCGCCCGCTGCTGGTCGTGGTGACCGACGGCCGGGCCACCGGCACCCGCGACGCCGTCGCGCAGTCGCAGCGGGCCGCCGGGCTGCTGGCCGCCCAGGGCGTGGCGGGCGTGGTGCTGGACTGCGAGGCCGGTCCGGTCCGGCTCGGCCTGGCCCGTACGCTGGCGGCGCAGCTCGGCGCCCCCGCCGTGACCCTGGACGAGCTGCGCGCCGAGGGCGTGGCCTCGCTCGTCCGCGACAACCGTCCCAACCGTGCGATCCGAAAGGCGGCCTGATCCCATGCCCAAGGGTGTTCCCGAGAGCGTTCCCGAGGACGGCCTGACGACCCGTCAGCGCCGTACGCTGCCGATCACGGCCGTGCACACCGGCCCCGGCAAGGGCAAGTCCACCGCCGCGTTCGGCATGGCGCTGCGCGCCTGGAACCAGGGCTGGCCCGTCGGGGTGTTCCAGTTCGTGAAGTCCGCCAAGTGGAAGGTCGGCGAGGAGAACGCGCTGCGCGTGCTCGGCGCCTCCGGCGAGGGCGGCACCGTCGCCTGGCACAAGATGGGCTCCGGCTGGTCCTGGATCCAGCGCTCCTCCGAGATGGAGATGGACAGCGAGGCGGCGGCCAAGGAGGGCTGGGAGCAGGTCAAGCGCGACCTCGCCGCCGAGACCTACCGCTTCTACGTGCTGGACGAGTTCACCTACCCGATGCACTGGGGCTGGGTCGACCCGGACGAGGTGGTGTCCGTGCTGAAGGACCGGCCGGGCAGCCAGCACGTCGTCATCACCGGCCGGTACGCGCCCGAGGCGCTGACCGGCTTCGCCGACCTGGTCACCGAGATGACCAAGGTCAAGCACCCCATGGACGCCGGCCGCAAGGGCCAGCGCGGTATCGAGTGGTAGCCCGGGAAGCCTGGAGAACGTGAACATCCCCCGCCTCGTCGTCGCCGCGCCGTCCTCCGGCTCCGGCAAGACCACCGTCGCCACCGGCCTGATCGCCGCGCTCGCCGCGCGCGGGCTGGCGGTCTCGCCGCACAAGGTCGGCCCGGACTACATCGACCCGGGCTACCACGCGCTGGCCGCCGGCCGTCCGGGCCGCAACCTGGACGCCTTCATGTGCGGGCCGGAGCGGATCGCGCCGCTCTTCCTGCACGGCGCGGCCGGGGCGGACGTGGCGGTGGTCGAGGGCGTGATGGGGCTGTTCGACGGCGCCTCGGGGCGCGGGGAGCTGGCGTCCACCGCGCACGTGGCCAAGCTGCTGCGGGCACCGGTGGTGCTGGTGGTGGACGCCTCCTCGCAGTCCCGCTCGGTGGCCGCGCTGGTGCACGGCTTCGCCTCCTGGGACCCGGAGGTCCGGCTGGCCGGGGTGATCCTCAACCGGGTCGCCTCCGACCGGCACGAGCTGCTGCTCCGCGAGGCGCTGGAGGAGGGCTCCGGCGTGCCCGTGCTGGGCGCGGTGCGGCGCTCGGCGGCGGTCGCCACGCCGTCCCGCCACCTCGGCCTGATCCCGGCCGTGGAGCGCTCGGCGGAGGCCCTGAAGGCCGTGGCCGACATGGGTGCACTGGTCGCCGCCTCGGTGGACCTGGACGCGGTGCTGGCGCTGGCCCGGACCGCTCCCCCGCTGGACGCCGCGCCCTGGGACGCGGCCGCCGAGGTCGCCCCGGTCCCCGGCGCGCCCCGGATCGCGGTGGCCGGCGGCGCCGCGTTCTCGTTCTCGTACGCCGAGAACGCCGAGCTGCTCACCGCGGCCGGCGCCGAGGTGGTCCCGTTCGACCCGCTGCACGCCGACGCGCTGCCCGCGGGCACGGCCGGCCTGGTGATCGGCGGCGGCTTCCCCGAGCTGTACGTCCGGGAACTGAGCGCGAACGCGCAACTGCGCACGGCGATCGCCGCGTTCGCCGCCTCGGGTGCGCCGATCGCCGCCGAGTGCGCCGGACTGCTCTACCTCGGGCGGGAGTTGGACGGCCTGCCGATGTGCGGCGTGCTGGAGACGTCGGCCCGGATGACCGAGCGGCTGACCCTCGGGTACCGCGAGGCCGTGGCGCTGCACGACTCGCCGCTGGCGCCGGCCGGCACCCGGCTGCGCGGGCACGAGTTCCACCGCACGGCCTGCGAGCCGGCGGCGGGCGAACGGCCCGCCTGGGGCTGGCGACTTCCGGCCGGACCGCACACCGAGGGTTTCGCCGGCGGCACCCTCGGCAACGTTCACGCTTCGTATCTGCACCTGCACTGGGCGGGATCTCCGCAGCTCGCCGCTTCGTTCGCGGCGGCGGCCGCGGCGCACCGGGCGGGCTGAGCGGAACCGACGGGCCTTCGGGTCTGGTGCTTTCCCCGTCCGGAGCGTCAGAATAGGGACTGATAACCGCATATCGCCCATTTCGCAACCGGCCCCGGCCAGACCCGACCGCCCCTTGGCGAGCCGACCGATTGCCGGCGACCGCCCACCCGACGGGGCCGCCGACGGTGCCCCCGCGCGTGGGCTGGCTCGAAGGAGCCGTCACGATGCGTCACACCTTAACCCCGCTGCATCACCGTCCCCACGACGACCGCCATCCCTGCCCGGTGCCGATGTCACCCAAGGCCCTCGCCCAACTCCGCGCCCGCTACCAGGACCTCGTCGAGAACCGGCGGCTTCCGGCGGACGTCACGTTCGAGCAGTACTACTACGTCTGGCGCTCCCGGCGGCGCGGTGAGAACGTCATCGGCCTCGACGACGGCGCCGTCCGCCCCGGCCCCAGTACCGGGGCCCAGCTGATCACCCGTCCGGCCAAGCAGCTCGCGGGCGAGATCCGCACCCTCGTCCTGCTGGTCGACTTCCCCGACCTCCCGCACAGCCCCGACCACACCGTCGGCCACTACGAGCAGATGCTGTTCAGCGCCGACACCTTCGCCACCGGCTCGATGCGCGACTTCTACCACCGGGTGAGCGGCTTCGACCCGGCCAACCCGGCCGCCGGCGGCATCGACGTCCAGGGCGAGGTCCACGGCTGGTTCCGGCTGCCGCACCCGATCTCCTTCTACGCCGACGACCAGTCCGGCATGGGCAACCCGCCCCGCAATTCGCAGGGCCTGGCCGCCGACGCCCTGGCACTCGCCCGCGCCGAAGGCATCGACTTCACCGCCGGCTTCGACGCGCTCGGCGAGCACCTCGTCACCGCGCTGTTCATCGTCCACGCGGGCGCCGGCGCCGAACAGACCGGCCAGCCGGGCGACATCTGGAGCCTCAAGTGGAACCCGCCCGACGTGCACGGCGTCGACGTCGCGCCCAACCTGCGGGTCCAGACCTTCCTGACCGTCCCCGAGGACTGCGCGGTCGGCGTCTGCGCCCACGAGTGGGGCCACCTGGCCGCCCGCTGGGCCGACTTCTACGACACCGGCTCCCTCCAGGCGACCACCTCCAACGGCCTCGGCAACTACTGCCTGATGGCGGCCGGTTCCTGGGGCAACGACGGGATCACCCCGGTCTTCCCGAACGGCATGCTCCGGATGTTCCACGGCTGGACCGTCCCCCAGGAGGTCGCCGGCACCACCCACGGCATCGCGCTGCGGCCCGTCGCCGAGGGCGGCGAGCTGCTGTTCGTCCGTAACCCCCAGCGGATGAAGGAGAGCCAGTACGTCATCGTCGAGTACCGCCGCAAGCGCGGCCAGGACAGCTTCCTGCCCGACGAGGGCATCGCCGCCTACGTAGTGGACGAGGCCATCGACAACGTGAACGACGAACACCACCTCGCCATCGAGCTGATGCAGGCCGACGGCCGGCGCGACCTCGCGAAGATCTTCGGCACCGGCAACCGCGGCGACCCGACCGACCTCTACCCGGCGC
The DNA here is from genome assembly GCF_042266225.1 of Kitasatospora sp. NPDC056181. Classification (NCBI taxonomy): domain Bacteria; kingdom Bacillati; phylum Actinomycetota; class Actinomycetes; order Kitasatosporales; family Streptomycetaceae; genus Kitasatospora; species Kitasatospora sp. NPDC056181. The sequence continues at coordinate 16,689 of NZ_JBHJUK010000012.1, read as the reverse complement.
TCGGCAACAGCAGCATCGGACAGCACACCGTCCCGGCGCTCAACGAGGCGGACGGCACCTGGACCGGCATCACCCTCGACATCGCCGGTACGGCGGGGGCGGACCAGATGCAGGTGGACGTCACCATCGAGTGAGACCCGCGAACCCGGGCCCGCTCCGGGAGGGCGCCTCCGGGCGCCGACCGCACCGCACTGCCCCGGCGGAGGCCCCGCCGGGGTGGCGGCAGTGCGGCCGACGGCGGTCCGGGCACGGGCACGGACCGCGGCGGTCCGGGCACGGGCGCCGCCGCGGCGACCCGCCCAACCTCCCTCGGCGAAGGTGCGGTTGACTGGCCACCAGTACCCCCGAGCGGAGAGGCACACTCCATGGCCAGGCAGCACACCTACACCGCCGAGATCACCTGGACCGGCAACCGGGGCACCGGCACCAGCGACTACCGCTCGTACGAGCGCTCCCACGAGGTGGCCGGCGAGGGGCTCCCGACCATCCCCGGCTCGTCCGACCCCGCCTTCCGCGGCGACCCGGCCCGCTGGAACCCCGAGCAGCTCCAGCTCGCCGCACTCTCCCAGTGCCACATGCTGTCGTACCTGCACCAGTGCGCGGTGAACGGCGTCGTGGTGACGTCCTACGTGGACCGCCCGCTCGGCACCATGGAGCAGACGGCGGGCGGCGGGCACTTCACCGAGGCGGTGCTGCGGCCCCGGATCGAGGTCGCCTCGGAGGAGATGACGGAGAAGGCGCTCGCCCTGCACGACGACGCACACCGGGCGTGCTTCATCGCCGCCTCGGTGAACTTCCCGGTGCGGCACGAGGCCGTGGTGACGGTCGCCGCCGCGTAGTCCCTACGCCTCCCGGTCGAGCAGCGCGGCGAGGTAGACCGCCACCTCCTCGCGCAGCTCGGCCGGCCCCGGCGTACGGCCGTGACCACTGCCGGCCGTCCCGTTGATCAGTACGCCCTCGCACCAGCGGACCAGCCGGCGAGCGTCCGCCTCCGGTGCCCGGGAGCCGCAGCGCTCCAGCGCGGAGACCGCGAAGTCGACGAAGCCCGCGCCCAACCGGTCGTAGACGGCGCGCAGTTCGGGGCGACGGGTGGCTTCCAGGGCAAGTTCGAAGCGTGCCACGGTGAGCGCGCGGCCGGCCGTCAGCGCCTGGTGCACGGCATCGGCGGCGACCTGGGCGAGCAGGTCGCGCGGCAGGGCCTCCGGGGCGGCCGGTGCCACCGGTACGGCCTGTGCGGCCGACGCGAGAACGCCCGGCGACTCCCGCTCCGCGATCCGGGTCAGCGCCAGCTCCAGGAGGGCCGCCCGGGTCCGGGCGAGGTTGGAGGTCGAGCCGGGGGGCAGTCCGGCCGCCTCGTCCACCGCACGGTGGGTCAGTCCGCGCAGGCCGCGCTCGGCGATCAGGGCAATGGCGGTGTCGGCGATCAGCATCGGACGCGGGGGTGTCATGGGTCCGATCCTCGCGGGTTCCGGGAGATGCGCCCAATTTCACTACAGCTGTAGTACGGTGCTCCCGACAGCGAAACTACAGATGTAGTTCGAAAGGGGAGTCCCCATGGACCAGGCAGAGCCGCGAGCCGTCGTCATCGGCGGCGGGATCGGCGGACTGGCCGCCGCCCTCGCCCTCCACCGTCGGGGCGTCACCGTCACCGTCCACGAACGCGCCGCCTCGCTCGAACCCGTCGGTGCGGGCCTCGCCCTCGCCCCCAACGCGCTCCGCGCCCTCGACCGGCTCGGCGTCGGCGACCGGCTGCGCGCCCTCGCCACCCCGCACCCCGCCGTCGGCCTGCGCAACCCCTCCGGCCGCTGGCTCGCCCGCACCGGCACCGACGCCATGGAGGCGCACTTCGGCGAGAAGGTGATCGCCGTCCCGCGCGCCGCCGTGATCGATGCGCTCGCCGACGCCCTCCCGGCCGGCGCCGTCCGCACCGGCTCTCCCGCGGAGCTGGTCGACCGGGGCTCCGCCTCCCGGCCCGCGGTGGTCCGCAGCGGAGACGGCGAGCAGGACGCCGACCTGGTCGTCGCCGCCGACGGCATCCGCTCCGCCTCCCGCGCCCTGCTCTTCCCCCGGCACCCGGGCCCGCGCTACTCCGGCTTCACCACCTGGCGCACGATCGTCGCCGAGCCGCCGCGCGCGCCGTCCGCCGTCGGCGAGGTCTGGGGCCGCGGCTGCCTCGTCGGCGTCGTCCCCCTCGCCGACGGCCGGGTCTACGTGTACGGGGCCGCGCTCGCCCCCGCCGGTGCGCGCGCCGCGGACGGCGACGAGCGGACCGAACTGCTGCGCCGCTACGGCGACTGGTGCGCCCCCGTGCCCGCGCTCCTCGCCTCCGCCGACCCGGCCGAGGTGCTCCGGCACGACGTCTGGGAGATCGCCGACCCCCTGCCCGCCCACCACCGGGGCCGGGTCGCCCTGCTCGGCGACGCCGCCCACGCGATGTGCCCGTTCCAGGGCCAGGGCGCCTGCCAGGCGATCGAGGACGCGGTGGTCCTGGCCGCCGGCATCGCCCCCGGCACGGACCCGGCCGCGAGCCTCCCCGCCTACACCGCCGCCCGCCTGTCCCGCACCACCGCCATCGCCGCCGGCTCCCGCCGCATCGGCGCCCTGGTCGCCCGCCGCTCCCCGCTCGCCGTCCTGCTCCGCGACACCGTCCTCACCGTCGCCGGACTCCTCCCCGACCGCGTCCTCCTGAGCCGGGCCGGCGCGACCTACGACTGGCACCCCCCGGCCGTGCCCGACAACGCCGACCGCACCTCCCACCTCGGGGCGCCGGGATCCCCCTGACCGGCACGGCCCGCCCGCAGCGTCCGGCGTCGCAGCCGGTCTCCCCGGCCGAAGATCCCGGACGGATGAAGCATGCAGGTGAACGGCCTAGCGGGGGATTCGGCGGGAAGGGCGGGGCGGTATCCCTCTCGGGCTGAGCAGTCGTCAGGGCGGCCGCTGTCCGCCCGGAAGAGGTGGGTCCATGAGATCGAGAGCGCTTGCGCGAGGTTGGCGTGCCGTGGCCGCCGTCGTCACCGCGACGGCGGCCACCGTCGTGTCCGCCGGACCGGCGGAGGCCGCGCCGCGGCACGAGGACGGGCTGAGCCCGGACATCCTGGCGATCATGGGCAAGCCGGCCTACGAGCACGCGCAGTGGGGGCTGCTGGAGATCGACGACACGACCGGGGAGGTGATCCACTCCCAGTACCCGAACCAGTTCTTCATCCCCGGTTCGACGGCCAAGCTGGTCAGCGTCTCGGGCACCTGGCACACGCTCGGCGGGGAACACCGGTTCACCACCCCCGTGCAGGCCGTCGGCAGCCGCAGCGGATCGGTACTGGACGGCACGCTGGCCATGGTCGCGCAGGGCGACCTCACCATGGGCGGCCGGACCAAGCCGGACGGCTCCGTCGACTTCACCCCGATCGACCACACCTACGCCAACGACCTCCCGGGCGCCACGCTCACACCCGAGAACCCGCTCGCCGGGCTGAACGAGATCGCCGGCCAGGTCCGCGCGTCGGGCATCACCGAGGTCCACGGGGACGTCGCGGTCGACCCACGGCTGTTCGCTCCCGACGCCGGACTGGACCCGACCCCGACCCCGCTGATCATCAACGACAACCTCATCGACCTGCTGACCACCGCCACCACCCCCGGTCAGCCGGCGCAGCTCAGCTGGCGGCCGCAGGTCGCGCCGTACCAGGTGGAGTCGACGGTGCAGACGGTCGCGGCGGGCGGAACGACCAGCATCGACGTCTCCGCCTCGCCCGACGGCACCCACATCACCCTGTCGGGCACCATCGCGGCCGACGCCCAGCCGACGCTGCGGGTCTCCCAGGTCCAGGACCCGAACGCCTTCGGGCGCACCGCGCTGATCGAGGCGCTCGCCCGGGCCGGCGTCACCGTCACCGCCCCGCCGACCGGGCCGAACCCGGTCGGCCTGCTGCCGGACTCCTACGACGGCACGCAACGCGTCGCCGCGTACGTCTCCCCCGTCTACGCCGAGTACGCGCGGCTGATCCTGAAGGTCAGCCACAACCTCGGGGCCAACCTCGGGATCTGCCTGATGGCCGTCACGACCGGCAGCCACCAGTGCAAGGACGGCTTCGCCGCCCTCAGGGACTTCCTGATCCAGGCCGGGATCGACCCGACCAAGGTGCAGTTGCTCGACGGGCGCGGCGGCAACCCGGTGGACCGGGTCACGCCCGACGTGGAGAACGAGATCCTGCACTACTGGCAGGGGACGCCCGAGGCGACCCGCTTCCGGGAGGCGCTGCCGATCCTCGGGGTGGACGGCTCACTGGCCTTCGCCTGCGCGGGCTGCCCCACCTGCCCGGGCAAGGGCAAGGTGTGGGCCAAACCCGGCACCGTGGCCGGCTTCGACGCCGTCAACCAGCGGCTCGCCATCGGCGCCGAGACGCTCGGCGGCTACCTCGCCGCGGGCCACGGCCGGCTGCACACCTTCTACCTGGCCGTGAACGGCGCCTCGACGCAGGACATCAACACCTTCTTCGACGTCGTCAACGACCTGAACCGGATCGCCGGCCTCCTCCAGGAGCAGGCCGAGGCGCGATCCTGACGCACCGCCGCTGAACGACGAGGGCCCCTGGAAACCGCTCCGGTTTCCAGGGGCCCCTCTCGCTGCGGCCGGCTTCAGCCCCGGTCGGCCAGCGGGGTGACCCCGTCCAGGATGCGCTCCAGGCCGAAGTCGAGCGGGTCACTGCCCTGGGGCGCGAAGCCCCCGGCGGCGATGGTGGCGCTGAGCGCGGGGAACCGGTGCCCGTGGCGCTCCAGGACCTCGCCGGCGAGCCGGTTCCACTCCTCGCCGCCCTCCTCGTCCGCGTCGACGAGCTGCTGGGCGAGGTTGCGGATGTGGCCGATGATCAGCAGCACGGTGTCGTGCCGCTGCACCGCGGAGAGCCCGGTGGGGGCCAGGGCGGCCAACGCGGCGTCCATCCAGGCGAGCTGGTTGGGCCCCATGAGCTGCCGGCGCATGCCGGTGGCCGCCAGGATCCAGGGGTGGCGGCGGTACAGCGCCCAGCACTGGCGGGCCCATTCGGTCATCCGGGGGCGCCAGCCGTCCTGGTGGCCGATGACCTCGGGGGGCGCGCCGAGGGCGGAGTCGACCATCAGGTCGACCAGCTCGGCCTTGCCGGGGAAGTACCGGTACAACGCCATGGTGGTGACGCCGAGTTCGGCGGCGATCCGCTGCATCGAGACCGCGTCCAGCCCCTCCGCGTCGGCGATCCGGACGGCACCGTCGACGATGCGCCCGGCGGTCAGTGAGGGCTTCGGCCCGCGACGGGGCTGGTCCTGCTCGCCCCACAGCAGGGCCAGGCTCGCCTTCGGGTCGCGCTTCTTCTCCCGGCTCCCGGCCATGCGGGTCCTCCTCGGTGGTTCCGGTGGTGCTTCCGGCGGGCGATTGACGCCCTTTCAGAACTGTGTATAACATACACTCAATTGCGTAACCGATACACAGTTCAGGGGAGTAACCGTGATCGCCGCCGTTCTCATCGCCTCCGCCGCCGCCATCGCCACGCCCGTCGCCGGCGCCCTGGGGCACCGCCGCCTCCGGCAGGCCGCCGGCGCCCGCCTCCTGCGGATCGACACGCCGAACGGCATCGACGAGCAGGGCTTCGTCCGCATCGGCGGCATCGAGCAGTGGGTCTCCGTCCGCGGCGAGGACCGCGACAACCCGGTGATGCTGGAGATCCACGGCGGGCCCGGCGCCTCCAACGCGATCTACGGACCGCGCACCCGGGCCTGGGAGAAGCACTTCACCGTCGTCCGCTGGGACATGCGCGGCACCGGCAAGACCCTCGGCCGCTCCGGCGCCGACGGCCAGGGCGAACTGAGCTTCGCCCGGATGTACGCGGACGCCGTCGAGGTCACCGACCACGTGCGCACCCGGCTCGGCGTCGACCGGGTCGTCCTGGTCGCCAGCTCCTTCGGCAGCACCTTCGGGCTGCGCCTGGCCCGCCAGTACCCCGACCGCTACAGCGCCTACGTCGGCACCGACCAGAACATCCACGACGGCGGCCGCGACACCTCCGCCCGCCGGGCCCTGCTGACCCGGCTGCACGCCGCCGGCAAGCGCAAGGAGATCGCCGCGGTCGAGGAGATCGGCCCCGACCCGCGCACCTGGACCGCCGAGCAGCACGGCGCCTACTCCAAGATCGTCGCCACCACCGACCCGCTGACCTTCCGGACCATGAAGTCCGTGGTCATGAAGTCGCTCTGGTTCTCCCCGCTGCACTCGCTGGGCGAGCTGGGAACCCTCGGCAAGGGCATGAAGCTCTCCGAGCAGATCCTCCCCGCCACCGCAGGCTTCGACGACTGGGCCGACGGCACCCGCTTCGACCTGCCGTTCTTCATCTTCCAGGGCGACCAGGACGTCCTCACCCCGACCGACCGCGCCAGGCGCTTCCACGACGACGTCCAGGCCCCGGTCAAGGACTTCGCCCTCATCGAGGACGCCGCCCACTTCGCGTCGTTCCTGCACCCCGACCGGTTCCTCGACCTGATGCTGACCAAGGTGCGGCCTGTCGTCACCGTCGGCCCCCGGGCCTCCTGCCGGTGAACGCCGACGCCCCGGCCGCGACGGGCGGACGGGACATCGGTCCGGCGTGCACGCCGGACCGTCCGCGGGTGCGGGCGCCGGACCATCTGCAGTGCGGGCACGCACGGGCGGGACTAGCGTGGAAAACGGCCCTAACGGCAGGACCACGCCGTCCTCTTCTCGGCGAAGCCCGTCCCTGTTCACCCGCCAAGGGAGGACTGCCGTGACCAGTCAGTTCGCCATCGAGACCGCCGACGACTCCGGCAACGTCCTCGGGCAGTCCTTCCTCACCCTGGACGGCAGCGGCGAGCCCGCCGTCGTCTACCTCGCGCGGAGGCAGAACCGCAACGCCGTCATGGTCGCGCGCAGGCAGAACGGCCAGTGGACGCACGAGGACACCGGCGGCGCCGGTCTGGACGACGGTGCGCGGATCAGCATCGGGATCGACGCCCACGACATCCCGCACCTCGCCTACACGGACGGCCGCACCACCCACGCGGTCCACGCCGTCCGAACCGGTGGCACCTGGTCGTTCGAAGAGGTCCCCACCGGGGGCGGGATCTTCTTCAACGGCGTCAGCAACGTCTCCATGCAGCTCTACCGGCGCCTGGGAACGGGTCTGGGGGCCGACCCCGGCTGGTTCGACATGCCGGCCATCGCCTACCGCGACTCCCACCCGGACGACCACCTGGTCGTCGCACTGAAGCCCAACAACGGCCCGTGGCAGTTCAGTACGGCCGACCCGTCGCCCAGCGCGACGAGGGCCGGCGTGTCGCTGGCTTACGACAGCAGCGACTCCCTCACGATCGCCTACGTCGTCGGTGTCAACGACGGCACCGACCCCTTCCCCGAGCCGCTCAAGCTGGCGTCGGTCAAGCCCACGGTGGTGGAGGGCGATCCCCCGTGGCCGCCCCCGGAGTTCACCAGCACGGTGATCGACCACTCCGTCCGCGGCGTCGAGAGCGTCTCCATGGCCCGCGGCACCTTCTTCCACATGCTGGTGGCGTACGCCGACCGCCACGAGGGCTATGTCAAGGCCTGGGTCAAGAGCTTCGGCGAGTTGGCCCCGACCATCGAGCTGGTCGCCCAGGGCAACGGCTCCAAGGGCCCCCGGCGTCCCGCGGCGGCCGCCGGCCCCGGGGACAACCTCTTCATCGCCTACCTCGACAGCGGCCAGGTCATGCTCGCCCAGCGCGCGTCCGACCACTCCTGGAACAGCCTGCCGGTGACGACCGGCGACGGCTGGCCCTCCCTGGCATTCGGCAACGACGGAACCGCCCACCTCGCCTACGGCACCGGGAACCTGATGTACGCCCGCAGGACCACCACCCCCGCCTGAGCGCTCGGCCGGCTGGCTCCCCGGGGGGATGGTCTCGTTCGTACGGACGAGGTCGCGGCGGGGCGCGGTCCGGCACGGTGGAGCCATGCTGACCAAGGCTGCTACGGGGGACGCAACGGTGTGCCCGGGGGATCGTCGGGGCCCGCGGGCGGGCCGGTGGGCGGGGTACGCCGTCGTGGTGTGGGGGGTGCTGTTCGCGGTGCCCAGCTTCGTCTGGGCGCTGGGCGGCACGGCCGGTGCGGAGTCGACGGTGGCGCCGGAGCTGGTGAGGCTCGCCCGCGACCGGGTGCCGTGGTTCCTGGCCGTGCTCTGGGTCACCGGCCTGCTCAAGCTGTTCGGGGCGGTGGTCGGCCTCGGGCTGGCGCGGCCGCGCGGCGTCCGGGCCGGGCGGTTCCTGGCGTTGTGCGGGGGCGGTGCGACGGTCCTGCTCGGCTGGCACGGCTCGCTGTTCGTCGTGCACGGGGTGCTGGTCGAGGCCGGGGCGGTCTCCGTCGAGCCCGGCCTGGCGGGGCTGACGCGCTGGTACCTGTACCTGTGGGGGCCGTGGTTCGTCGCCGGCGGGCTGGCCTTCGCCGCCGCCACCGTGCGGTACGCCCGCGGGAACGAGGACCGTCGTGGACTGCGGCTGCTCGGTGCGGCGGGCGGGCTCGGCGCGCTGGTCCTGTCGCTGGCCTCCACCGCGGCCGGGATCGGGTGACGCCGGGATCGGCTGACGCCGCCCTCACCGTTCCTGGACGTACTCGATGTGCAGCTGCCCCGGCACGCCGCCCTTCGGCGCCCGGCCGGGCCGGTTGCCGGAGCCGTGGGTCAGGGTGACGCAGTAGTGCGAGCGGTTCGGCCAGCGGGCCAACACGGCTGCCGCCTCGGTGTCCAGCGAACGGACCGACGTCCCCGTCCGGCGGAACGCCTCCGCGCTGCCGGTGAGGAACAACGTCCGTGCGGCGCCCGCGAAATGCAGTTCGTCGCGCCAGCCGGCGAAGTGCCGGCGCTCGTGGTCGATCTCGTCCTCGGCGGGGAAGTCGCTCTCCGGGATGTCCGCGGTGTGCGGCACGCCCCTGCCCAGCCGCGCCCGCACCTCCTTCCAGCGGGACGGCGGGAAGCCCAGGCTGTGGTGGAGCAGCACGAGGTCCAGCGGGACGGCCTCCTGGCCTTCCAGCCCCGGGGAGCCGGCGTCGGCCCGCAGCGGAAGGTGGATCAGCGAGCGCGGGGAGCGTGCGGCGAGTGCCCAGGCGGCCGCGAGGTCGCGTGCACCCGCGCGGTCGGCGTACAGCTGCATCTCCCACGGGCCGTCGTACAGCACGGCCAGGCCCTCCCCCGCCGTGGCGCTGACCACCCGGTACTCGTCGCGGCCGGTCCGCACCCGGTGGACCGTGGTCCTCAGCTTCACCGATCAACCCGCCTTTCCCGCGCACCGGAGGTCGGCCCGTCCGACGTCCGGCGCCGACCCGCCCCGGTGGGCCGTTGGAGACCGTAGCAACGCGGATCCGTCGAACGCCGTCGGGGTGACACCGGGGCGGGGAGGCCGAGGTCCCGCCGTACCGTCAGGACGACCGGCCGTCCGCGGAGGTCCAGCCCCGGTGGTGCAGCCGCTCGAAGCCGTCCAGGAGGAGGTCCAGGGCGAATTCGAACTCGAAGCGGTCGTCGCAGCCGGGGCCGACGACCGAACTCTCGTCGTGGGCCGCGGCGGTGGCGATCTCCGCGAGGTGCGGGAAGGCGCCGGCCAGGGCGCGCAGTGCGGCGGGGTCGGCGGCCGGCTCGGGGCTCGGCGCGGCCTCGAACAGCTCCTGGCTGAACCCGAGGAGCCGACTGCCCATGGCGTGCATCACGTGGTGCGTCAGGTCGGCGGAGAGGCCACCGCCGCGGAACAGGCCGGCCATCGAGTCGAGGTAGCCGAGGACGGCGGGCGTCGGACCGGGGCGCGATTCGATGACACGCGGCGCCCAGGGGTGGCGGAGCAGCACCGCGCGGGCCGAGAGGACGCGCTGCCGGACGGCCTCGCGCCAGCCGGCCCCGGCGAGCGGGGGGTCGACCTCGCCCACGACGGCGTCCACCATGCCGTCCAGCAGCTCGTCCTTGTTGGCCACGTGCTTGTAGAGCGCCATCGGCACGACGCCCAGCTCCTGGGCGAGCCGGCGCATGCTGAGCGAGTCGATGCCGGCGCCGTCGGCGAGCGCCACCGCGGTGTGCAGCACGCGGTCCCTGCTCAACGGGACCCGGCGCGCGGCCGCCCCCTGCTCGGGCATCCCGATCCCCTCTCCGTCCTCCGTCGCGGGGCCGATCCCCTTGACGAGTGTACGGCGTACGCCTACGGTGAGCACCAGGTGTACGCCGTACACCTGAAACGTTGGAGAGGGGGTCCTGGTGACATCGACCAGGAAGGCGGCCGTGGTCGCAGGGGTGTTCTTCCTCGTGACCGAGGTCGCCGCGATCGCAGGGCTGCTGCTCTACGGCCCGGCGCTGCACGGCGCGGAGTACGTGGCCGGCGACGGCGCCGACCGGCGGGTGGCGCTGGGCGCGGTGTGCGAAGTGGTGCTCCTGGTGGGCGTGATCGGCACCGCCGTCGCCCTGTTCCCGGTGCTCCGCCGGAGGCACGAGGCGCTGGCGCTCGGCTACGTCTGCGGCCGGCTGCTGGAGGCCGCCGTCATCGCGGTCGGCATCATCGGCGTCCTGTCCGTCCTCACCCTGCGCCAGGACGCGGCGGGGACGCCGGGCGCCGGAGCGGCCGCGGCGGCCATGGTGGCCGTCCACGACCGGGCCTTCCTGCTCGGGCCCGACATCGTGCTGGGCGTGAACTCGCTGCTCCTGGCCCTCCTGCTGCACCGGTCGAGGCTCGTGCCGCGCGCCGTCACCGTCCTGGGGCTGGTCGGCGGCCCGCTGATCTGCGCCTCCGCGGTCGCCGTGCTGTTCGGCGTCTACCCGCAGGTCTCCACCCCCGGCTCGCTCGCCGCGCTGCCGGTGTTCGCCTGGGAGCTGGCGCTCGCGTTCCGACTCATCACCAAGGGGCTCGCGGAGCACCCCGACCCCGCGGACGAGGCGGCGGAACTCCCCGCGGCGGTGGTCCGGGCGGCCGGGCCCGTGCGTCAGCCGGTGGTGCCGGTGGCGCGGACGTAGATGTCGGCGGCGCCGGGGAGGCCGCTGGGGATGGTGGAGACGTAGATCCGCCGGCCGGCGGTGGCCTGGGCGGGCGTGGAGGTCGGGGCCGGGGTCGGGGTCGGGGTGTCGCTGGGCGCCGGGGTGGGCGTGGGGGTGGGGGTGGGCGTCACGGCGGGCGCGGGGGTCGGGGTGTCGGTGGGCGCCGGGGAGTCGTCCGCCGAGCGGAGGCCGGTCGAGGGCCGGGCGTCGGCAGGGGTTTCGGAGACGCCCGGATCGGCCTGCTCGGTGGGCTCGTCGTCGTCGGTGCACGGCGACGAGGACGAGCTCGGCGCCTCCGACACGGTGGGTTCGGCCGACGGCGTCGGGGTCGGGGTCGCTGTAGGCGTCGGCGTCGGCGTGATCAGCGTCGGCGTCGGGGTCGGGGTCGGCGCAGCCGAGGGAGAAAGGGAGACGGACGGGTCGGCCAGCTCCAGGGCCTCCGCCGGCTCGTCGCCGCCCAGGGCGGCCGCCAGGTCGGCGGGCAGCGGGGCGCTCGGCCCCGGGGCGGGGAGGTCGTACGTCCGCAGGAAGTCGCCGAGCCCGACGTCCTGGCCCCCGCTCAGCCGGTAGTGCAGGTAGGCGACCGGCGCTCCGTCGGCGAGGCGGGTGTACACCGCGCCCACCGGTACGTAGTAGCGGCCCGCGCCCGGGTGCTGGGAGGGGTGGAGGCCGGCCAGCAGCTCGGCACGGTCGCGGTCGGTCTCGATGGCGCCCCGCCCCAGGGTGAGCGCGTTGACGCCCCGGACGGCCAGGGCGGCCAGCACCGCGATGGTGAGCACCAGGCCCACCGCGACCGTCCGCCGCAGCACCGGCCGCCCGTGCAGCGCGGGCCAGGAGTCGCTGACCACCCGTTCCGGCGCAGGCCGCCCCGCTTCGTTCACCGTTGCCGCTCCCCCGCCTCGCGTCACTCGCATTGCTCGACGAGGACCCTACGCTTGAAGTTCCGGGTCGTACCAACCGCCCCCTTCAGCCCGGATAGGCCGGGGCGACAGCCGCTTCGAGCAGGCGTACGACCGAGCCGCCGCCGTCCGCCGGCACCGTCCACAGGTCGGCGCCGAAGTCGCCGGGGAGCGCGTAGAGCAGGGTGGACGTGTCGGACCAGACCGCCTGGTCGTCGATGTTGCGCTGCTCCGCGGTGGCGGTCTCGGTCATGGTGGCGAGGTCGAGCACGTAGAGCCGCCAGGGCGCGTCGGCGGACACCCCGGGAACGCGCTTCTTGTAGGCGATCCGGGTGCCGTCCGGGGAGAGCGAGGGGCACTCGACGTTCTGGTGCAGGGTGGTGAGGGTGCGGGCGGCGAGGTCGCCGCGGACGAGGTAGGTCTGGCCGCCGGTGGCCGCGGTCGCGTAGAAGGCGTTGTCGTCGGCGAAGGTCACGCCCCAGATGTTGACGTCGGGCGCCCGGTACGGCTTGCCGTCCTTGATCAGGTCGAAGGCCTCCAGGTTCTCCCGGAGGTTCCAGTCGCGGACGTCGACGATCGAGGTGCGGGTGGAGAAGTCGGTGCCGGCGTAGGAGTCGCCGCTGACGAAGACCGTCCAGGCGGCGAGGTGACCGGAGGGCGAGACCCGGGAGCGGGTGGGGATGCCGGCGGCCGGGAAGGAGTGCAGTTCCTTCAGGTGGTCGTCGAGGACGACCGCGCGGTAGGTGTCCTGCAAGGCGCCGTGCTCGGCCTGGAGGCAGATGCCGGTGCCGCCCGCCGTGTGGAAGCGCAGGCACTGGACGCCGGAGGAGGTGCGCGGGCCGTCCGGGTGGCCGGCGGGGACGGTGGCGAGCTCGTCGCGGTGCGGGCCCCAGGCCATGTTGCGGAAGACCAGCGTGCGGGCCGCACCCGGCTGGAGGGAGACCGGGCCCGGGGTGACCACCGGACCGCCCGGCTGCACCTGGTCCTTGCGGGCGGACTGGTCGGACGCGTACAGCACGGCGCCGGTGCCGACCGTGCCGAGCAGCAGGACGGCGACGAGCAGGATCAGCACCCTGGTGCGGTTCTGGAGCGGTCGGGTCACGAAGGCACCTCGGCGTCGGTGGGGGAATCGGGTTCGCGGAGGACGAAGGAGGCCCCGGCCACGCAGCAGGCCAGTGCGGCGGCCGACCAGCCCAGTGCGGCGGTGCCGCCGACCGCACTCCACAGCGCGCCGAACGCCAGCGAGCAGGCGAACCGTGCCAGCGCCTGGCCCGTCCCGACCAGCGCCAGCCCGGCGCCGCGCTGCTCCTCCGGGACGGCGTCGGCGGCCGCGGCGGCCAGTACGCCGTCGGTCGCGGCGTAGAAGCCGCCGTGCAGCACCAGTACGCAGACCACCACCGGCAGCCCGCTCAGCGGCGAGAGCAGCAGCCCGTACGCCAGCAGCAGGACGCCGTGGCCCGCGAGGAAGAGCCGGCGGCGGCCGATCCGGTCGGCGAGCGCGCCGAGCGGGACGGCGAGCAGCAGGAAGGCGGCGGCGGTGCCGAGCGGCAGGAGCGGGAAGAGGTCGGTCGCGAGGCCGAGCCGGCGCTGCACGAGCAGGTAGAGGAAGGAGTCGCTGACGGTGGTCAGGCCGAGCAGCACCGCGCACAGGGCCAGCCGGCGCAGGCCGGGAAGGCGCAGCAGTGCGAGGCCGTCACGCAGCCCGGGGGCGGCCGTTGACGTCTCGTCAGCCTGGATGCGGCTCGGGACGAAGAGCAGCAGCACCAGCACTCCGAGCAGCGCGACACAGGCACTGACCGTGAACACCGCGTTGTAGCCGTGCTGTTCGCCGCCGTCGGCGAGCAACGGCCCGCCGGCCAGGCGGAGCACCAGGAACGCGGTGAGCGGTCCGAGCAGCGCGCCCGCCGTGTCCATCGCCCGGTGGACGCCGAACGCCCGTCCCCGGTGGGCGGGTTCGGTGGCGAGCGAGATCATCGCGTCCCGGGGTGCGGTGCGCAGTCCCTTGCCGGTGCGGTCGACGGCGAGCACCGCACCGATCAGCGGCACGGTGTGGACGAGCAGCAGCAGCGGCTTGCAGAGCGCCGACAGCCCGTACCCGGCCGCCGCGACCGCCTTGTGCCGGGGCGCGCCGTCCGCGCCGCGCCGGTCGGCGAGGTGGCCGCCGGCGAGCCGGACCAGCGCGCTGAACCCGTTCTGGATGCCGTCCAGCAGCCCGAAGCCGAGCGGGGAGAGGCCGAGCCCGGTGAGCAGGTAGAGCGGCAGTACCGCACTGACCATCTCCGAGGAGACGTCGGTCACCAGGCTGACGGTGCCCAGGACCAGCACGGTGCCGGGCACGGCGGCGGCCGCCCGCCGCCCCGGCCGGGTGGCCGGGGCGACGGGGGCCTTGGAGCTGCGGGATTCCGCGACGTACACCGGCGTCAGTTCCAGATGCCGGAGATGGTGGCGGCGGTGGCGGCGTTGCCCGCGTGGGTGGTCAGCCCGGCGAGGTCCTCCAGGGTGCGCAGCACGTTGTAGTGGTTGTAGGTGGTGGCGGTGGTGGTGGCGCCCGGCGTGACGTGCGCACCGTAGAACACGGTGGGGATGCGGTTGCCGGAGAGCTTGTTGTCCTCGTCGAAGGTGAGCACGAGGATGCTGTTGTTGTTCTTGGCCCAGGCCGCGTACGCGCCGAGCTTGTTCTGGACCCAGGTGTCGCCGGTGGAGACCGAGCAGTCGTGCATGTCGTTGCAGAGGTCCGGCACGACGAAGGAGACCTTCGGCAGGGTGGCGTAGTTCGTCGGGAACTGCGTCATGGTGTACGCGGTGTTGGTCGGCACGTTGCTGAAGCCGAACCACGGGTTGTGCTTCTGCGCGTACTTGCCGCTGGAACAGACCGTCGAACCCTGGCTCGGCAGGCCCTCGTTGTAGCTGCCCCAGGTCTTGCCGGCGGCGATCAGCTCGGAGCCCAGGTTGGGCGCGGAGATCGAGCCGACCGACACGCAGCTGTCGTCCGTGCGGCCCTGGTTGGAGCCGGAGAACAGCTGGTAGTAGTTGGGCTCACTGGGGTGGGTGATCCCGAACGACTGGGTGAGGGTGGCGCCGCCGGCCTTGAGGGTGTTGTTGATGTACGGCGCGCTGGAGCTGCCGATGACCTGCGTGTACGCGTGGTTCTCCAGCACGACGACGACCACGTGGTCGGGCGCGGGGAGGGTCGCGGCCTGCGCGGCCGAGCCGGTGGCCGCCCAGAGGCCGAGCGAGCCGGCGACCAGGCCGAGGCCGGCGCCGAGGGCGGTGAGGGTGCGGCGGGGGCGGGTGGCGGTGGAGCGGAGTCGTGCGAAGGGCATGGTGTCCTCCGTGCGTCGGGAAGTGCCGGGGCCCGGGCAGGGAACCCCGGTGGGGTGCCGGGTTTGGAGCGCCGCAAACAGTAGGAGCGCGGCGGTGGCGGGGACCGCAGAAGGAACATGAAGAACAGGCGAACAGCCGTCGCCGGGGGCGGTGGAGGTCACAGGGGCCTCGATTGACCCGCCCGTCGCGACCGTGGTGGGATTTCGTCGGCCGGCGAAAGGCTGCTGTGCGGCGCATGGGCGGCCACCGGGTGAAGGGAACGCGACGTGATCGGGCTGCTGGCCCTCGATGAGGCGGGTCACCCGCTCGCCGGGGCTCTGCACGGGCTGTGGCCGGGCAGCCGGGTGTACGGCGCGGGGCACGAGGGCCCTCAGCACGACGGCGCGGCGCATGACGGCGCGCAGTGCGACGGCGCGGAGCACGACGGCGCGCAGTGCGACGGCGCGGAGCACGACGGCGCGCAGCATGACCTCCACGGCCCGGAGGAACTCCTGGAACTCGCCCTGGGCGACTGTCGGCAGCTGGTCTGTTTCGCACCCGTCGCTTCGATCGTACGACTGTTGCTGCGCCGCCGGCCCGTCGATCCGAACCGGGGCGACGGCCTCGGCGGCCTCGACGGCCTCGACGGGGTCGGCGTGGTGTGCGTGGACGTCGAGCGCCGGTTCGCGGTGTCCCTGACCGGGCCCGACGGTGGCGCGGACGACCTGGCCGGCGAGGTGTCGGCCCTCCTCGGCACCGTCCCGGTGATCACCGGTGACCGGGGCCGACCCGCCCCCGCCCGGCCGTCCGCCGTCGGACACCACGACCTCCCGGGGTGGGACGAGGACGTCCTCGCCTGCCCCCCGCTGACGACCCGGCCCCCCGGGGTGCGCGCCGGCGGCCTGGTCGTCGGGGTCGGCCTGCGCGAGGCGACCGCGGTGCCCGAGGTGGCACGGTTGATCCACCGCACCCTGCTGGAGGCCGGGCTGCCCGCCTCCGACCTCGCCCGGCTCGCGACCCTGACCGGCAAGGGCGACCACCCCGCCGTCCGCCGGGCCGCCGAGCTGCTGGGCCTCCCGGTCGACGAGCACCCGGCCGACGAGCTCGCGGCCGTCGCGGTGCCGAACCCGTCGGCGTCCGTCGGCGAGGCGGTCGGCACGACGAGCGTGGCGGAGGCGGCGGCACTGGCGAGCGCCCCGGGCGGCGAGCTCGTGGTGGGCAAGCAGAAGTCGGCCACGGTGACGGTGGCGGTCGCCCGGGCGGCGGTGCGCGGGCGGCTCGCGGTGATCGGCCTCGGCCCCGGGGAGCACGACCTGGTCGTCCCGCGCGCCGGGGCGGAGCTGCGGCGCGCGTCGGTGGCGGTGGGCGAGCCGGGCGCGTTGGCGCTGGCCGCCGGGTTCCTGCAGCCGACGGCCCGGCGGTTCACCTCCGGGGAACCTTTCGGCGTGGCGGTCGAACTGTGTTTTGGGAGGTTG
>NZ_JBHJUK010000011.1:113727-120043 GCF_042266225.1 Kitasatospora sp. NPDC056181 | reverse complement strand
GCGCCGGCACCGCCGGCCGCGGCCCCGCCTGCCGCCGCGGCGCCGTCACCCGGCCCGGGCTGCGGTGGCTGCCCCGCCGGCTGGGCCGGGTCGCCGACGTTGCCGTGCGCGTCGGTGCCCGGGACGAACCCGTCGCCGCCGCCGTCCTGCTGGGTGTACCCGGCCGGGGGCGGGCCGTCCGCACCCGGGTGCGGGTCGTCGCCGCCGAGGTCGGAGAAGACCAGGGGCAGCCCGACCAGCACCAGCCCGGCGACGGCCGCCGCGGCGATCATCGGCCTGGAGATCCGGCGCGGCCCGGCCTCCCCGGGCGCGGGGGGCTCCAGCTCCTGTCCGGGGACGGCGACGAGACCCCCGCGGGCTTCGCCACCGGCCGCTGCGGCGGGCGCTCCGGCGGCCGCGCCGGCCCCGTTCTGCCCACCCCTGACGGGCGGCACCGGGCCTGTGGCCACCCCTGCCGTCGTGGCCGTCGTCCGGGCCGTCGTCCGGGCCGTCGTGGACGCGGTCGGGGAGGTGGTCGGGGAGGCCGTCGTCGAGGCGGGCGTGCGGGCCGTCGTCGAGGCCTCACCGGCCGCCGTCGGAGGCAGTTCGGCGGTATCGGCCGTCTCGGCCGCCGCCGCGTTCGCCGCCGTCCCGGCCCCCGGTGCCCCGGACGGGCCGGCGGCCGGCGACTGCGGCACCACCCATGCCACCACCGGCAGTTCGTACCCGCCACCGGCCGGCTCGTCCGGCTGGTTCCCGCGGCCGTTCCGGTTCTTGCCCACGATGGCCCCCTGGCCCTAGACGACGACGCTCGCAGGAGGCCGCCGCTCCGGCCCTCACCGGCCGGACGACGGACCGTCCACCCGTACCCACGGACGGCGGGCCGCGGCGGGTTCAGCGGCCCCCGAATTCGTCACGCCGGCCGGACCGGACGGCTATCCGGTGGGGACGCTGCCGTCCGGCCGCCAGACCGGTCGCGGCGGCTCCGGCGGGTTCAGGACGAACTCCGCGGCCCGCTGCACGGCCTCCGCGTCCGGGGCCGGGCCGAACACCCCCCGCTCCCGGACGTGCGAGCGCAGGGCTGGTTCGGGCGCGAGGGCGTACCGCTCCAGGTAGTAGGTCACGGTGTCGGTCCAGATCCACTCGCCGTCGGTGCGGTAGTGCAGCGGGACGACGCCCCTGCGGGTCGCGTCCAGCACGTCGTCCATGAGCATCGGCGTCATCAGCACCGCCGCCCCGGCCCGCAGGTACGCGATGAGGGCGGCGAGTTCCTCCGGGTCGTCGACGACGGCCCGGTCCGGGGCGAAGCCCGGCCCCGTCACCGGGTCCACACGGTCGAACACCGCCGCGAGCCGGAATCCGCCGTCCGGGCCCTGCCGCACCCCGCGGTCCGCCCGCTCGCCCGTCTCCGCCATCGGTACCCGCTCCCGTCGTCCTCGGCCCCGGTCCGGCACCGGCGCGGCTGCGGCCGGCGCCGGGGCACCCTCACCCGGAGGAACGGCCGGCAGGCCCGGGGGCGTTCACCGGCCGCTCAGCCGAAGGGACGGAGCGACGGCTCCGGGCCGCCGGACCGCACCCGCTCCTCGACCAGCTCCCGCAGGGCGTCCTGCTCCAGCCGCATCGCGGCCGGGGCACCGGGATTGACCAGGATGCGGCACCCCCGCGGCAGCCGCTCCAGCAGGTCCGCGACGCCGAGCACGGCGTGCTCCGGACCGCCGGCGGCCGCCAGCCACGACCGCGCCGTGAAGACGACGGCCACCAACTCCCCGTCCGGCAGCTCGATTCCGCCGAGGCCGCCCTCCCCGTCCAGCGGCACGGCGACCTGTGCCGACGCCAGCGCGCGGTAGACGTCGCCGGGCGGCCCGTAACCGGTCGCGGACAGCTGGACGGCGGCGTCGACCGGATCGGTGGGCGCGGGCCATTCCAGCGCGAGCGGCGACATCCGGTAGTCCTCGTTCGCCGCGAACTCCTCGACGCCACCGTCCTCACCCGCGCGCCACTGGCCGATGACCGCCCAGGCGGGCGGCGGCCCGTCGCCCGCCCAGGCCGGGTCGACCAGCCCGATCCACTGCCCCGGGGCCACCCTGGCGGCGGCGGCGACGTGGTCGGGAACCCCGATCACGTCCGGTACCACGGCCCCTTCTCCGCCCGCCCCACCGGCCGCCGTCCCACCAGCACGCTCGTCCGACACGGTCACAACAACGCTCCTGTCGACTCGTTCGCCCCTCGCGGCCGCCGCGACCGCCCCGTCTCCCCCTTCTACGGCCCGCGTCCGGAACCGCGTTCACCCCCTCAGGACCGGCGCCCGCGTGCCGGACCCCTCAGTCCGTGACCGGCGGGCCACCCAGCAGGAACGTCACCTCCTCACCGAGCTCGGAGCCCCAGTCCCCGCCCCCGTCCTCGTCCTCGTCCGACCCGGCCCCCTCGTCATCGCCCTCGTTCTCGTCCTTGTCCTTGTCCGAGCCGGAACCGTGCGGCACGCCGCCCAGGAACAGGAAGGGCACCTCCTCCCCGGACTCGGAACCCCCGTCGGTCCCGTACTCCCCGTCCCCGTCCGACCCGTCCCCGTCCGACCCGGCCCCCTCGTACTCGTTCTCGTCCGAGCCGGAACCGTTCAGTACTCCGAGGCCCGAGAACAGGAAGGTCACCTCCTCCGCGGACTCGTTACCCCCGTCGGACCCGGACTCCCCGCTCCCGTCCGCGTCCGGCTGCCCGGCCTGGTCGGAACCGGCCGTCTCGTCGTGCGCGAACACGAACTCCAACTCGCCCTCGGAGCCGGACCCCTCGGAGTCCGAGCCCTCGGAGTCGGAGCCCTCGCCCTCGGCGACAGCGGGGAACGTCTCCGCACCGGAGCCGGCCGGCGCCTGGTGCGACTGCGCGACCGCCGGTCCCTCCCCGTCCGGGCCGGCCTGCGGCACCTCCTCCTCCGCCACGATCAGGATGTAGTCCTTGTCGACGTCGCCGCCGGGATCGGGCATGGCCTTGCGGTCGGTCACCCTGAAGCGGGCCCCGGGCAGGAGCAGCACCTCGGCCTCCTCGCGCTTCTGCGAGAACGCGGCGATGTCGCGTCCGCTGCCGCCGCGCAGGGTGAGCATGTAGACCACCCGGTGGCGGTACGCCCCGACCGGGTCCTTGGTGGCGAACATGTGGGCCTTGGTGAACCTCGTGCTGGTACTCGCGTAGGTGTCGAACTCGACGTGGTCCTTGGCGAAGAAGGAGGTCATGAACGCGCTGACGTTGCTCTCGTTGCCCCACTCCCAGGCACCGCGGTAGACGGTCATCTCGTTCGCCACCGGAAGCTCCCTGAGCGCCTCCAGCAGCATGCCGGCGTGGAGCTTCGACTCGGCGACCACCGACGGCAGCAGCTCGTCGATCTTGTGCTCGATCTTCCTCATGATCTCCGGCTTGTCCTCCGGGCCGGCCGTGCGGTGCAGGTTGACGAGGTCCGTGACCTCCTCGTCCTGGAAGAAGATGTTGGGCGGTAGGGCCTCGGAACCGGCCAGTTCCTTGACGACCATCTCCTTCAGGACGTGACGCGTCGCCTTGGTCACCACGTCGACGAAGGGCAAGCCGCCGCCGATACCCCGGGTGCGCTCGACGACCAGGTTGATCAGGGTGTGATCGTTTCCGGTGTAGGCCCGGATCGCCATCAGATGGGCCACGGTGAAGTTGGGCAGCCGCGCGCGCATCTCCCCCACGGGAATCCCGTGCTTGCCCAGCCAGCGCCTCAGCAGCACGTCCGTCGGAGGGCCCAGCACCCCGTTGATCTGCTGATGGAAGAACTTCCTCGCCGCGTTGGCCTCCAGCTCGTCGAGCGCGTAAAGACCGCCCTCGTCGCCGTCCACGAGCATCCGGTCGAAATAGTGCCGCTCGTGCGGCAGCATGCCCCACGCGTCGAGTTCGCGCAGCCGCGGTTCGGCGAACGCGGGGCCCAGCGCGTCCAGGCTCCGGTACATCGACACCGCGTCGGTCAGGTCGAAGGTCCTGCCGTCCACGCCCTCGAATCCCGCGATCTGGGCGCCCCGCAGGATCTCGTACAGCGAGTGGTCGTTCTGGAGGCGCATCCAGCCGATCAGGCCGACGACGAAGTCCTCCGGCCGTGCGTCCGGGACGTTCAGCCAGTCGAAGGCGTTGAACATGCGGGTGGCCGTGCCGGACAGTCCGCCGATCGCGGGGATGCCCCGCTCTTCGAGGTCGCGGTACCAGGTGGAATCCGGGTCCAGCTGGTACCGGGCGCCGCCCTCGATCGACCCGAGCGGGAACTCCGGCCCCTGCCGCCTGGGGATCCGCCCGCCCGGGAACACGTGGCCCTGCGCCAGCAGCTCGTCGATCTCCTCCGGTGTCATCTCCTGCAGGTCGCTCGAACGGAGGTCCGTCCGGCCGGAGACCTTCGCCGTCACCGTGGTCGTGACGTTCCCCTGCGCGTCCGGGGCGCCGGTCACGACCTCCACCTCCGACACGGTCTGCCACTCCGGGAAGATCCGGGCCGTGTCCAGCTCCCCCTGCGGCGTGAGCGGGACGGTGCCGAGCTCGCGGGTCGCGACCGCCGTGAGCGGCAGCACCTCCCGCTCCAGGAGCAGCGCCCGTTCGCGCCGGCTCAGCTCGACGTCGGCCCGCCTGAGCTGGGACGGCGTCAGCCTGCCCGGCGTGAGCATTTCGTCCGCGCGCTGCGTGCGGATCGACTGGCTCATGCCGAGTTCGCTGGTGTTGTTCAACGGTTCGGCGCTCCACCGCATGAGGTTGCCCAGCGCGAACGGGTCCTCGGAGAAGTTCCTGGCCTGCGGGGACGAGATGGCCGTCAGCATGCCGTGGAGCAGGCGCCGCTCCGAGCTCTCCAGGTAGTCGCGGTAGGGCCGCAGCTTCTCCACGTTGAGGCCGAGGGCCTGGCCGAGCAGCATCTCGGGGTCGCCGAACACCTTCAGCAGCAGCTCCTTCAAACCGCCGATGTACTCGGCGCCCTCGCCGCCGGGCCGGTAGTAGGCGGCGTTGTAGAACGCGGTGTACTTCTCCCGCGGGTTCCCGGACTCGACCATCTTGTCGATGTCACGGACGGTGAGGCGGGAGTGCCCGATCTGGCCCGCACTGGTCACGTCGTCACGGGTGAGGAGCTGCCTGAGGTGGACGTCCTCCTGCCAGTCCGGACCGTGGCTGAACACCAGGATCCGGAGCAGGTGGTTGAGCGCCAGGCCGATGGCGGAGTCCTCGTGTGCCACGAGGCCGACGGCCCGCTCGGCGATCTGCCGCTCGAACTTCTCGGCCTGCTCCTTCCACCCCGGCTGGGCGGCGATCGGGTGCTTGGGGAACAGCCGCTCCGGGCCCGCCACGCCGAAGGTGTGGCCGGGCGCCCCCATGGCGGGGTCGTGGAAGAGCAGCTCGTCGTACTGCCCGTCGCCGCGGATCTGGTCGTGCGCGGCGTCCTCGACGTAGGCCCAGACGGAGGCCGTGCCGGTGACGTCCGGCCCGGTCTCCGGGAACTCGGCCAGCTGCGGGTCGATCCACATCAGCTCGCCGCCGTCCGTGTGCAGCACGGTACTGGCGTGGCCGATCCGGCCCTGTTCGGCGGTGAGGACGAGGGCCCTGGCCCCCGGCCCGGCCTCCCGGACCAGGGCGGTGACCCGGTCCAGGGCCTCGGAGCCGGCGCCGTAGTGCCACGCCGGGCCGAGGCGCCTGGACAGCTCCCAGACGCCGTCGC
Organism: Kitasatospora sp. NPDC056181; assembly: GCF_042266225.1. Lineage (NCBI taxonomy): Bacteria > Bacillati > Actinomycetota > Actinomycetes > Kitasatosporales > Streptomycetaceae > Kitasatospora > Kitasatospora sp. NPDC056181. The sequence continues at coordinate 114,372 of NZ_JBHJUK010000011.1, read as the reverse complement.
GCTCGGGCTGCTGGTCGGGGCGGCTCCCGGCGGGGTGCGGGTCCCCGTCCATGGTGTCCCACAACGCCAGGTTCACGTCGAGGCAGTTGACCCGGTCGCCGTCGGGGTTGAGGTGCCTCAGCAGCGCCCCGGTGAGCTGCGGCCGGCCGCCCGGCGCACCGGGCAACCCGGCCAGCCACGCCTGGTGCTGCTCAGGGGTGGGCTCGACCAGGCCGCGGTCGGCCGCCGGGGTGACGTCGCGGCCCATGCCGTGGTGCCGCTTGGGCCCCGGACCGTCCGACTCGGGGACGTGGTCCTCCTCGGCGCGGCGCTTGGTCGTGGGGACGAGGACGTTCCAGATGTCGTCGCCACTGGGCTGGTGGAGGTTCCCGGCCTGCCCGTCGTCCGGCAGCGGTGGCAACGGTTTCTCGGGAAGCGGTGGGAGAGGCTTCTCGGGAAGCGGTGGCAATGGCTTCTCGGGAAGCGGCGGGAGAGGCTTCTCGGGCAACGGCGGCAACGGCTTCTCGCTCAGCGGCAGTTCACCGGAGGAGACATCCGGCGGGGTCTGCGCCGGTGAGTCGTCCCCGGGAACGACCGGGCCGGCATCCGCGACCTCGCCTACCTGCCCGATCCATGCGGTGCCGACCGCGTCGGGCGAGTTCCGCC